>JAFNZQ010000138.1 GCA_017382775.1 Spirochaetaceae bacterium | reverse complement strand
GTTTTCATTTTCAACAAACACCGATATTATATCATAGACATAAAAATCTGTCAAGTTTTTCAGTGATGATGCCACCATCCGGGGAAAGGGAGAAAATCGGTGGCATATTGCCAAGGTTTTGGTGACTATTGACTTTTTTCCCTTTATGTGTTAAATTTAAGTATATTGTTTTGTTAAGGAAATCAAAATGTTTTGGGACGAGAAACTTTCACCGGCGGATTTATTTTTTGACAATCATCTCCATTTTTTAACCCTAGGTAACATCAGTATTTCCGCCTATATGTCTTTTTTCAACAACAATAAACTTTCCGAAGCTGCGACGGTTGCGGCTTCATCAGATTACATTTACAAAGATTTGCTGACAAATTTAGATCAAACCTTGGCGCCCCTGACAATTATGGAGGGAGACGAAAGCCGTGTTATCCAAATTTTGCAGGACGACATTTGCGGAAAATTCGAAGATTCATCAATTACGCCACTTTTTTCCGATAACAAATTTTCCTTAAATAACCATTCTTTCAAAAAAATAGTTCTCACTCCCTTAATAATGGATTTTGACTATCCCTACGTTCAGCAAAAAAATGCCTACAAACTGGCCCCACCCCATTCTGTGAACAAACAGGCTGTATCCCTTATAAATGCCATAACGGCCTATTATGTCTCGGACAAAGACGGCCCTTTCATAATTCGTCCATACATCGGTATAAATCCGGAAAATTACACCATGGATGAAATCCAAATGTTTTTGCACCGTTATTTTTCCAACTGGTCGGGAACGGCCCAAGATGGATTGAAGGCTGCGAAAAGGCTTGCTACTTTTAAGGTAACGGATGATTGCGTTTACCCCAATTTTTTTGGAGGAATAAAGTTTTATCCACCAATGGGCTTCGATGCGGCTCCCCAAAACAGGCTTTTGCGTGAAAAGGTAAATCACATTTTCGCCTATTGCGAAAAACACGGAATTCCCATTATCACCCATTGTGACGACCAAGGTTTTAGACTGATTCCAATGGAAAAATCACTAAACCTTACCTCACCCGAGCATTGGGAAAGCGTTTTGAATAAATATCCCAATCTCTATTTGGATTTTGCCCATTTCGGAAGACAATATTTTCGAAAAAATCCTTTAAAAAACAAGGTGTCGACTCTGTGGATGGAAAAAATCATTGACTTGATGATAAAATATCCCAATGTTTATACGGATATTTCCTTTAACGCCTTTGAAAGCAATTTTTGGGGAAGCATTTTCACCTTGGCATACAGTCATTCAGAGAGTGAACAAGAAATTATTCGTAAAAAAATTATTTTCGGAACTGATTGGCCCCTGTCCTTGCTTAAAATTTCCACGGCAGCCGAATACATTCGACGGTTTGACAAATTGCCCTTGGACAAGGAATTTAAATATGCAATGGTAAACGAAAATCCGCGAAATTTCGGGTTTCGAGACTGATTATTTCGATTTTGGAAGGCTCCAGTTATTTCGCACCGCCAAGGCTCGAATTACGAAAATTGTGAAAAACCCGGCCGGCATTGCGATTATGTTGCCGAAAAATTCCCAGCAAATTATGGTTACGATGGCGCCCGCAACAGAAGCGGTGGCGTAAACGTTTTTGTAAAGGATTTCCGGAGTGGAATTTCCCATAATGTCCCGTATAACTCCGCCACCCACGCCGGTTATAACACCGACGAAAAGCATCAGCGGAATTGTGGCATCGGGAAGGAATTCCTTGGTAATTCGCATTCCTTCGATGGTGAATACACCCAAGCCGATTGTGTCCGTCAGAAAAAAAAGGCTTTTGTATAGCCTATCGTGGTGTGTGAAATAATGGCGACGATGAGCCACGAATAAAACAGCGGCCATAATCAAGGCGACAATAACGTAAATGGGTTTTCGAAAGGTCATGGGAGGCGTATTGCCAATGACAACGTCGCGAATAACACCGCCACCCACTGCGGTAACCAAAGCCAAGGAGGAAATTCCGAAAATGTCCTGTTTCTTTGAAATTCCGGTTAAGGCTCCGGATGCCGCAAAGGCCGCAGTTCCCAGTAATTCAAGAAGCAAAAAGGGCGAAATCATGTTGTTTCTTGCACTTTGTAACTTTCGTCAACGTACCGGGCATATTTGGCATCATTGGCACGGAATGCGACAATGGGATTTTCATCAGACATTTCGGCCTTTTCCAATGCCGCACAGGCTTCACGCAAAAGACGACCACCGGTTACGTTTCGCAATGAGCGAGCGGAAAGGCCCATGCTGATTTTTCCGGGAATGCCCATTTTTCCCAACTCGTCATCCATGAAAGAATAGAGTTCTTCGCAACCGGAAATGGCCTGTTCCAATTCCATATTTTGCAAAGCAACGGCATATCCGTTATAGTCATAGTCGAAAATATAGTTGTCACGAGAATATTTTCCCGCAATGAGTTTTGCAATTCGCTGCCCTTCTTCGGAACTGTTGTCCAATCCGTTAACGGAAATTCGCAACAAGACCAAATTCTGATCCTTGGCCACGAGTTTTCGCAGTTCGGAATTAAGGTAATCTTCCACATAGGATTCCGGAGTTTTTTCCGGCTGCACCACAGGGGGAGTCACCGCAATGGATACGGCTTCGCTAAATTCCGGCAAATCATTTTCTGCCGTTTTTTCATCATCGGATTTTACATTTTCCGTGGAAGTCACATCAGAGGATGCCTCCTTTTTTTCTTCCGCAGGGATTTCCTTCGATTCCACCGGAGTTTCCTTGGATTCCGCGGGAATATCCACCGTGTTGACGGGAATAGCTTCCTTGACCGCAACAGTGGCAGTCGGTGTGGGAGCAGGAACAGCCTCTTTTACCATTACAATACCATCCCGGGGATTTGCAGGAACGGCCTCTTTCACCATCACAACATCACCTTGGGGCTTTGCGGATGCAGCCTCTTTCACGGAATTGGCCAAAGAATCCACAATTCCGGTACCGATATTGTTATAACATGCCATTCTTATTCCACCGGAACCACGGCGAAATCTTTTTGAAATAAAATCCTTCTTTTTGCGATGATTTTCCCCATCCCTTTCTCTTGCAACATCTTTTTCCGCTGCCTTTCCCTCGGTTTCTGTTTCCGGAACATTGCCACCGCAATACATTATCATGCAGAAACACAAAATTGTTGTGGCAATGAAAATTGTTAAGATCAATTTTAATTTAGGCAAAACCGAAGCAACATCGATTAC
>JAFNZQ010000137.1 GCA_017382775.1 Spirochaetaceae bacterium | reverse complement strand
CTTCCTTGGGAGTCCCCCCCCCCCCCGATTTCCGGGCTTATTTATGTCCGCACCCATTCTGTTTTCTCCTAAATAATTATTGGTAAATCATCCCATCGCATCGGTTTAAAATGGGATAAAAAATCCCGAGGCCTCAAGTTTGTCCCAAAGCCTCGGGTGAATTGGCTTTACAGCCCGGCACTAGAGCCTAGGCCGTTTTGCCATTATTCGTCGTGTTCGCAGTTGTGATAGGAACCTGTCCACACAATTTCACGATATTTGTCCGGATCGGTGTCGCCTTCGGTGCTGAAAACCAAAACCTTTGAATCGGCGTTCAATTTGAGGGCATCCTTCAATTCTTTCATGGCAGGATTTGTCATCAATTCGTAAACGAGACCCAATGTTACTGCACCGGATTCGCCGGAAATAACGCGACGGTCGTCACCGCAAGGGTTGCCTGCAATACGCATACCGTTGGCGGCAACGTAGTTGGGGGCGGAAACGAAACAGGTTGTTTCGTGCTTCAAAATCTTCCAACCGATGGTGTTGCCTTCACCGCAAGCCAAACTGGCCATGATTGTGGGCATGTCGCCGCCAACCGCAACCAGGCTACCGTCAGCCTTAACGGCAGAACGATACAAGCAGGAAGCTTCGTCGGCTTCAATAACGGTGGTGATGGGGCAGTTACCCTTGAATTCATTGGCGAAGAAACCTTGAACAGCACCGGCCAAGGAACCAACGCCGGCCTGAACGAAAATGTGAGTGGGACGATCCACACCCAATTTCTTCAACTGGTCAACTGCTTCCAAAGCCATGGTTCCGTAGCCCTGCATAATCCATGCGGGAATTTCTTCGTAGCCGTCCCAAGCCGTATCTTGCACGATGATACTTTTCTTTCCGGCGGCAACGTCTTCGTTGGCCTCTTTTGCGGCAAGACGAACTGCATCATCGTAGTTCATGTCGGTAATATCCACTTTGGAGCCTTCTTTGGCAATATTGTCGCGACGAATTTCAGAAGAACCTTTGGGCATGTGTACCACGGACTTCTGTTTGATTTGGTTTGCTGTCCAGGCCACACCGCGACCATGGTTGCCGTCTGTTGCTGTGTAGAATGTAACATCACCCAACTTGGCTTTAACATCGGCAGAAATCAATTTGTCATAGGGCAATTCGCTAACGTCTTGACCCAACTGCTGAGCAATGTATTTTGCCATTGCGAAAGAACCGCCCAACACCTTGAATGCATTCAAACCAAAGCGATAAGACTCGTCTTTCAAATAAAGACCGGCAAGTCCCAATTTCTGGCTCAAACATTTTAAATCCACCAACGGTGTTTCGGAATATTGAGGAAAACTTGAATGAAATCCCTTAGCTTTCTCAACTTCGCCACGGGCAAGGAAGTCTTTTGCGTTGTCGTCTCCCTTTCCCTTCATCTCGTTGATTTTCCAATCAATCTTTTTGCTCATCAAAGAACTCCTATAAATATTTTACTTATTGTACCATAATCCGTTTTATTTGTCAAGGGGAAATATCAAATTAAAGTACATAAAAAAAAATTTTACTTGACAAAGTTATTTTTCCGTGTTATAATGGATCTATGTGTTCGATTTTAGATAAAGCAATTCGCCGCGTACCTAATTTCCCCAAGCATGGAATTTTGTTCTATGACATTACAAGTGTCTTAACCAATCCCGAAGCCTTTGGGTATTGCATTGATTCCATGGAAAAGATGTATCGCAACAGCAAAATTGATGCTATTGCCGCAGTAGAGTCCCGAGGATTCGTGTTTGCTTCCCCATTGGCAGATCGATTAAAGTTGCCTTTGGTGTTGATTCGCAAAAAGGGAAAATTGCCCGGTGCGGTCTATTCCGAAGAATATTCACTGGAATACGGAACTTCCACGGTGGAAATGCAGAAATGCGACATACAAGAAGGCATGAATGTGTTGGTGATTGACGACTTAATCGCCACCGGTGGAACTCTAAAAGCCGTGAAGCGACTGGTGGAAACAGCCGGCGGTAAGGTGATCGGATTTTTCGGTGTCATCGGGTTGCCGTTTTTGAACTACAAACAGGAACTTGCTCCTGTGGAAGTGCAAACCCTAATCAACTTTGACAGCGAATAATTTCCATGGATTGGGAAACCGTTGAACTTAGGGCGCAATTTTTCGCAGCCATAAGGGAATTTTTTCAAGGAAGGAACTATACGGAGGTGGATACTCCCGTTTTGTGTACTTCTCCCATTCCCGAAAGTTGCCTGGAAGTTTTCAAAACTCAATTTTTGCCCCCATCCGCTCCGGAACGGGATTTGTTTTTATTGCCCTCTCCGGAATTTTACATGAAAAAAATAATTTCTCGCCACAAAAAGTCCATATTCCAACTTTGCCATTCTTTTCGTAATTGCGAATCTATGGGGCGTATTCACAACATAGAATTTTCCATGCTGGAATATTACACAATAAATTATACAT
>JAFNZQ010000136.1 GCA_017382775.1 Spirochaetaceae bacterium | reverse complement strand
TCATCTTTTTGTGAGATTTCTGTTTCCGTAGATTTTGCTATCGTTACGGTGTTTTCAACAGCTCCGTCGATTGCAAATAATCCAAATGTCAATATTGTCGCCAAAATTGTTGTTCCAATGTTTTTTTTCATTTCATCCTCCAAAAGATTTGCATCGGTTAATTACGCGATTTTTCCTTCTTTTTTCAGCCAGGCAATTTCGTCCCGCAAAGTTTCTGTATAACTTCTCGTGGTATAACCGAGCTCGGTTTTTGCCTTGGATGAATCAAAACAGTTGTTGCGAGCAAGGTTGTAAACGCTGAAAGTTGTCATAAGTGGTTTTTCTCCTTTTTTCTTTGCTTTTTTCTCCAACATTCCGGCCAAGAAATTGGCCACTTGCAAAGGTAGGAAGAATTTGATTTTTTTACAACCGGCTTCGCGATGAACGAGTTTTGAAAATTCTTTAAACGAAACTTCCTCATTACCCAAAATGTAGCAACTTCCGGATTTTCCCTTTTCGGCAGCAAGAATTGTTCCGTTTGCCAAATCCCGAACATCGCAAAGGTTAAAACTTCCGTCAATTCCCACAGGCATTTCGCCGGAAATAATTTTAATAACGGTTTGTGTCGTCTCTCCCACGGCGAAATCATCCGGCCCCAAAATTCCGCTGGGGTGGACAACACAGGCATTTAATCCTTTATTTTTTACGGCATCCAAAACCGCTTTTGTGGCCAAAGCCTTGGATTGACTGTAACATCCCACAACCTTGTCCGCGTCAAAGTTGTCTACTTCAACAATTTTTTCCCCTTTGGGAAGTTCGGGAATTGCACCCGTGCTTGAACAATAAACCAGCTTTTTGCATTCTTTGTGGCGTAAGCATAAATCAATAATATTTTCCGTTCCTCCAACATTTACGTCAATTACCTTTTGGTTATAGTCGGGATTTACCGTTACTATGCTTGCTATGTGCATAACAATACTGTTGCAACCTTCCGGTACAGTAAAAAAATTCTCCAAACTAACTATGTCTGAAAGATCGCCGTGAAAAATCTCCACTTCTTCCGGCAAAAATTTTTCTGCGGGATCTTTGGGTAAAACCAAGGCTCTGACATTGTTTTTTTTGCGAAGTAATTGGCGGCAAATCTCACCGCCCAAAAATCCGGCCGCACCGGTAACCAAATAAATTGTTTTATCTTCCATATTTCCTCCTAACTCTGTTTGACAGAGCATTTAAGTTATGAAAAAAAGATACAGACTCAATGTTAAAATAATATTTCCGAAATGTTGCTGAAATGTTAAAAAATGCAATTCATTGTTTTTTTTGCGGACTTTTTTTGATAATAATGGTATATTTTTATTATGGTCAAGATTTTAGTTGTGGAAGATGATGAAGATTTTAATTTAACCGTATGCACATTTTTGCGGCGTAACGGTTACGAAGTTACAGGATGCAAATTAGCCAATGAGGCCTATAATGCCATGTATAACTCCTTGTTCGACCTAATAATTTCCGACGTTATGATGCCTCGCATTGACGGTTTCGAATTTGCCGAAACAGTAAGAATGGTAAATCAAAATATTCCCATTATTTTTATGACCGCCGGAGATGATTTTGCCTCTAAACAAAGAGGATTTTCCGTGGGAATTGACGATTATTTGGTAAAACCGGTAAATTTGGACGAACTTTTGCTTAGAATCGCCGCAATTTTACGACGAGCTGATATAGCCAAAAGGAAAAAACTGACAGTGGGATCCTTGGTTCTGGATTCCGACGCCATTTCGGCCACAAATAACGGTAAGGAAATTCAAGTTACCGCAAGGGAATTTAACATTATGTTCAAATTGCTTTCTTATCCGAATAAAACTTTTAGTCGTATTCAACTTATGGATGAATTTTGGGATGCGGAAAGTGATGCAACTCCGCGCGCTGTGGATGTTTACATATCCAGATTACGAGAAAAATTTTCCGAATGTACCGATTTCGAAATTGTAACTGTTCACGGCTTGGGCTACAAGGTGACAATAAAATGAAAGAGAAAAAATACGACAATTTTAAAAATCGATTTACTCGAAATCTTTTTTGGGGAATTTTGGGAGTGTTGCTTTTAACTTCCGGAATCAATGTTGGTATGATTGTATTTATCCAGGAGATAAGCGGTCCGGGAATTCAGACAAGCGGTCCGGGAATTTTGTATACCGTAATAACACTGATTTACTGGTTTCTCGCTTCATTTTTCATCGTTTGGAAGATAAGAGACAAAATGTATAAAATTTATGAAATTCCCCTTATGAAAATTTCAAAGACAATCAACATGGTTGCCTGCGGTGATTTTAAGGTAAGAGTTGATTCCATAAATCCTCCGGAAAAACAGGATTATTTGGATAATATGGCGAAAGACTTGAATCACATGATTGAAGAGTTAAACGGAATTGAAACATTAAGAACCGATTTTATTTCCGTTGTTTCCCACGAACTAAAAACCCCATTGGCAATTATACAGAATTATGCCCGAATGTTACAAGAGTCCGATTTAAGCGAAGAAGAAAGGCTTCGCTATGTCAATGCCGTTTCTGCCACCTGCGAAAGGCTTACATTTTTGGTAAGCAACATTTTAAAATTGAATAAACTGGAAAATCAACATATTTTTACCAAGGTGATGCCCTATGATCTGGGGGAAGCCATCAGAATGTCAATTTTGGGTTTTGAAACTGTGTGGTGCGACAAAAATATAAATTTGGAAATAGATATTGAAGACGGAATTATTACCGACACTGATAATGAACTTTTAAGTTTGGTCTGGAACAATTTTATTTCAAATGCCATTAAATTCACTCCCGAAGGCGGAAAAATCCATGTAAGTCTGAAAAAAACGGAAGGCAAAACCGGAAAATCACCTTTAATTGAATTTGCCGTCAGCGATTGCGGCCCGGGAATGGATGATTTTACCCGGAAACACGTTTTTGAAAAATTTTTTCAAGGTGATAATACCAATTCTTCTCACGGAAATGGCCTCGGCCTTGCTTTGGCGGCAAGAGTTGCGACAATTTGCAATGCTCGTATAGGCGTTCAGTCGGAATTAGGCAAGGGAAGCAGGTTTTTCTTTCAATTTTCGTCTTAAAACCACGTACCAAATTAAGAATATTTTTCGCAATTGCTTATTTTCTGGCTTTACGCAAGGCTTCCAGACATTCTCGTTGAAAAATCACCACCGAGGGACCGGAAAATTCCGATTCTTCCAAAAGGACCTTTTCGTTTTCTTCCAAATGGGCGGGCAGGGGAGTGAGGACACGAATGTGCTCTTTTTTCACCCCCAAACCCTCCACGGCATTTATTATGGACTGAGATGGCAAAATTGTTTCTTGACATCCGGTCATGGCCACAATGGAATTATCCAAAATGCAAATTACCACCGAGGAATTGGCACTCACCGCATCCACAATTCCTGTAAGTCCTGAATGGAAAAAGGTGGAATCGCCAATGACGGCAAAGGCGTACTTCACCCCGGCCATGGACGCACCCCGTGCCACCCCGATTGATGAGCCCATGCAAATTATGGTTTCACCGCAATTCAGGGGAGAAGAAACACCCAGGGCGTAACAGCCGATATCTGAGGCCACAATAACGGAATTTTCCCCAAATTGTGATTTCAACTTTTCGGAAACACCCTTTATTGCTGTATAAGAGTCGAAGTGGGGACAGCCTTTACACAATTGAGGCGGACGACCCGGCAGATTCTGAAAGGATTTTCCGGCCTCATGGGGAGGTAGCCCCAAGGCGGATCGAACAGAATCGGGATTCAACTCTCCCCATTCCGGTAGTTCCCCGGAAAGTTTTCCTAGTATTTGGCATTTTTGAGGTAAAATCCCACGCAGCTTTTTCTCCAATAAAGGCTGGCCTTCTTCCACAACCAAAATTTGCGTTGCCTTTTCGCAAAAGTTACGCAATTTTTGTTGGGGAAAGGGCAAGGCCGCAACATGAATGTGGGAAGGTCTTTTCTCTCCGAAATCGCCGTAATTTTCCAAAAAATAATTCTTTCCGATTCCCGTTGTAATTACAACAAAATCCTCATCCCCGGGAGTAATTTTTGTAAAGGGAAAATTTTCTGACCAATCCGCCAAGTGCTTCTGTTTTTTCAAAAGATTTTCGTAATTTTTTCGTGCATAGGCGGGAATCAGAGTCCATTCCTTGGGATTTCCCTTTTTCAAAGGATTTTCCTTC
>JAFNZQ010000135.1 GCA_017382775.1 Spirochaetaceae bacterium | reverse complement strand
GCAATTGGAAGCCAGATTATTGCGCGCGAAACTGTAAATCCTGTTAGAAAAGACGTTTTGGCAAAATGTTACGGTGGTGATATTACTCGTAAACGTAAACTTTTGGAAAAACAGAAAGAAGGTAAAAAACGCATGAAGATGGTTGGCGATGTGGACTTGCCGCAAAATGCCTTCTTGGCGGTTTTAAGGACCAAGGACGATGATTGATCTTCACACCCATTCATCCGCCTCCGATGGGGAACTGTCTCCCGGAGACTTGGTGAATTTTGCGGCGGATTCCGGGATTACAGCCTTGGCCTTAACGGACCACAATACGGTTTCCGGTTTGGAAGAGGCCAAAATCGCGGCAGCAAACCGAGGAATAAAATTTATTCCCGGCATTGAACTGAACATTGACTGGCCAAAGGGGGAATTCCATCTTTTGGGGCTGGATTTGCAAGAAATTTCCCCGAAAATGGAAGAATTGATTTCCGAAATCCATGGCTACCGTGATAAGAGAAACGCAAAAATAACTTCCTTGATACAAGCAGGTGGCTTTGATTTTGATTTTGAGGAATTTAAGGAATTCTGTAAAACTCAATGTATTGGGCGACCTCATTTTGCCCGTTTTTTCGAAATGAAAGGATGGACTTCTTCATACCAAAAGGCCTTCGATAAGTTCTTTGCCATGGGAAAACCCTTTTATGTGAAAAACGGTGGCTGTCCTTTGCTCCGGGGAATTGATGCGATTAAATCCTGTGGCGGAAAGGCCGTTTTGGCCCATCCCATGTCCCTATATATTTCTCGCTCCGCACTGGAACAGTTATGTTTGAAATTCAAGGATGATGGCATTGAAGGCTTGGAGGCCTTTCATTCCGGAGCAAAGCGTAACGACTGTTTTTGGCTGAAATCACTGGCCGAAAAGTATAATTTTTTCGTCACTGCCGGAAGTGATTTTCACGGAACTTCTCTTCGACGAGACAGAAAAATCGGCTGTTGGGGAGAAGACAGAGAAATCACCGTGGATTTATTGAAATAACATTGAAAATTTTATTTCCTGCACACGGCGGTAAATCGCACCGTCGCTATACTGATTAGCACAAACAAAATCGCCAATATGATGAAAAAAGCCACCTTGCTGAAAATTCCGATGGTAATATAAATCAGCACATGGAAGATGTACAGAAATACCCCAAGGAAACAATGCATCAACATAATTATCACCGGTATGAAGAAAATCCATGTGGTTTTTATTGAGGCAAGGACCTCTTTAACTCTGTATTTCCAGGCAACTATGGCGGCAATAAGGGACATGAAAACCATAAAAAAGGGCATACAAATGCGTTCAATGAGGTTGGCAAAATAAATTTCAAAGGAATAGCCGTAATAATTGTCGCCCATCACGAAACGTATCAAATCCGGTAGGGACATGGCATCGGGCCCCATGAAGGCGGTATCAATCATATCCAAATCTTTGAAAGAAATGGGAAATTCGTAAAAGGAATTTTTCGCAAAATTATCGGGTTTAATATGGAAAACGGGAGATGTGCCAAGCCCTTCCACTTCGGGATCGATGGAATTTATCAAAAGTCGTGGCAGTGAATCATCGGGTTTTGCCGGGTTCAGAGAAACAAGTTTTGCACGCTCAACTTCGAAACTCAAAATTGGTTGCCCACTGCCGGTGAACTCAATAATGCTCACATCCTGCAAAAAACTGATCACAGAACCGGAGGTGTCATTCATACCGGTTATTCCGCCTATTTTCACCAAAACGGAATTTCCGTTGCTTTTCTTCGTGGAAAAATACACGTTACCTATGATTCGCGCGGAAGTGACACGATTGACTTCGTCGGTGAAGAAATAATTTTGTCGCAGTCCGGCTTCTGTCCGGTGCAACATTCGGTTCACATCCGGATCCAAGGGCAGGGTTTTCTGCAAATTCTTAAAAATATAGTAAGAATCCACAAAATTTCCCTTTTCAAGGGCAACGAATCCCCGTCTTTTCTCGGCAAAAATTTCCGCGGAATTATCCGCCAAAGAAAAATTAAAGCGATTTAGCATTTTCCAGGAATCTTCGATAATGGTTTGGCATTCTTTGTGGGATTTATTGGATTCCGGAAAACCGTTAATTGCCATGGTGGCATAGTGGTGAGCCTCGAAATATTTTTCTTCGGAAAACAGCTTTTTCGCTTTTATAAAAAACACCTCGTAGGAAACATTTTCCCGACTTGGAGTGGTTGTCGCTACGTTCAAGGTTTTTGTTTCCGGAATCTTCCTTTTTTCTTCCATGATTTTATTTTGGATTTTATCGGAAAGTTCCAAAATTTCATTGTCGGTGGGGCTGATAATCATGGCATCGCGAGCGGCTCTGTCGGCGATGGCCAAATCATTTTTTCTGAATGCTTCCTTTGCTTCATTCTTGTAGTTTAAAAAATCATGGGAAAGTCGTGTCATTGTATCCGTTTTCCACTGAAATTGCGGCAAAAAAATCTCTTGGATACACATGGTTATACAGGTTAGCAAAATGGAAATAATCAGCACTTGCCGTAATACGGAAAAAATTCCGTCCCTTGCGCCTAATCCGGACTTTTCGCAAATTACGGAGAAGAGCCATGAAAAGATTATGGTAATTGCGGAAATTT
>JAFNZQ010000134.1 GCA_017382775.1 Spirochaetaceae bacterium | reverse complement strand
TTTCTTCCTCGGGAAATTCTCGGGGGAATTCTCCCATCTTACCGTTTTTGGGCGAAATCGATTTTAATTTGCGGGAATCGCCGTCAAAAACCCAAAATTCACCGCCGGTGTACGCGGGAAAGTTCCGACAGTTTTCCGGCAAAACCAGTGGGAAACTTTTTTTCATGGAGAAATTTCCGTCCAAAACCAGTAAAATCCCCGGTTGATCCCCTGTGGGTGGTGTGAAAATGGCAATAAAGCTGTCGCCTCCGTCGTTTATAATTCGACATTGAGAATTGGCCGTTGTTTCAAAGGATGCCAATTCCTTGTTTTCCAAATCGCGAGCGGTTAAAATTCCGGCGGAATTGATGAAAACCGTTTGTGCCTTTCGGTAATCGGAGCCGTTCAGTCGTCCCACGAAAATGTGGGAATCCTTTGCGTTGGCAATTTCTATTTTATCATATTCCTTGGGAAATCCGGGAATTTTTTTCACGGTTTCCTTTTTGCTTCCTTTTAGAGCGATGTTAATGGATATGGCATTTTTGTCCAAGGCAGCACTGATTATTCCGTTGTTGTAAAGTTCAGACAGGGTTGCAAGAATTTTGTTGGATGCAAACAAAGTCGGTTTTATCCGTTGTGTGTCATAATAGGCCAGCAAACTGCTTTTCGACGATGAATTTTGTCGGTTGAGGGTGGAAATGGCCTTAAAGGACGATAGTTCGGACAAACTTTTCCCATCCCGGGATGCGGAAACCACATGGAGCAAATTTTCCGCCTCCGGTGAAAAAAAGATTAGTCCACCGTTTTCAATATAATAAGGCTGAACCAAATTCAGATTTTTAACAAAGGGTTTCAACAGCGATTGAAACAATTCCGGCAAGGCAATCCGCCGCATTAAAACTGAATTTAAAACCAGGGAATTATCTTCCTTAAAAACCATGGAATCCGTCAGGCGTTTTAAGAAAAGATTTTTCTGCATTTCGTCTTTAATTTCAAAAAATACCACGGGAGTGTTGTTCCGTCCCACATAAAAAGCACCAATTTCAGTTCCAATCCAACTCACGGCTTCATCGAAGCTTAAATTCACCAAAGAAAGCATGGAAAGAGATTTTTCGATTTTTCGCCGTGATTCTGCACTTTGAAATTCCAAAAATGCGTCGTAAAAATCCTTTACGGAATTTATTTTGAAGGAGAAGGCTGCATTGGCGTTATCGGGAATTAAGGAGGAAATATCCCGGGAGTGGGGTGAAAATTCCAAGAAACGGGAAACAGCCTCGTTTTCGCAAGAAATGGGAACGAAAATGTCCAAATCCAAATCGGATTCAGTTATGTATATGGAACAAGCCGCATTTTGCTCCGGCACAATGGGAATTGATTCTCCGAAAGATGCTAAAACCGGGGACAAAAATTCCGTGTCCAAAAAACAGCGGATTTGGGCTCGTTGGGAAAAATTTTTCGCCAAATCTGTGGGTGTATAAAAATGTTTCGACACTGTGGATTCGCTTATTAGATCCGCAAATTCCAAGGTTTCCTTTTGTGGCGCAAAAAGAAATATGTTTTTCCGTAAGGCCGCGTAATATTTATTTTTTTGAGAAAGCAAAATTTCGTAATAGGTTTGATCACCGGAATGAAAAGTGTTTATGGTTAAATTTTCAATGCGGAAAAAGTGGTTCAAAAGGGGAAAAATTTTTGTCAAAAAGGAATAGTATTTTAAATCCACGGCGAAAATAACGTTTCGTTCTTTGTCAATGTGGATGGTACAAGGCAATCCCAAAAAGTGAGTCAAAATCGGATTTCGTCCCATGGCGGAAGTACGAAAGTCGTTGAACATTTTTCGTATGGAAGAAAATTTTTCATCGGATAATACCGTTTCCGCCGCCGGTAAATCCAAAATGCTTCGATACACAGAACTGATGCTTTCAATTTCGGCGTGAAAAGCATAATCTTGGGACAGAAATTTTTCCCTTTCTATTTTCGTAAAATGATAGTACCCCACGGCACCGGCCGCAGACAGCACTGCTAAAATTATTACAAGCCCAATAAATTTAAAAATCGCTTTAAACAAAAATTTCATGATTTATTATAATCCACAAAATCACTGTTGTCAAGGAATTTATTCCTCTGAAATCAATCCGGAGCGACTCAAATTACGCACATTTTGGGTGAAAGGAACAAACCTGTCGGAAGCCTTAACGCAAACCAAATGAACCATGTTGTCACCGTTGATTTTGCAAAATTCCTCAAAATCCAATTCCGCACCACTTCCGAACATCACCACCTTGAATTTCTCCGAGGAATCAAAGTGGGGGAAAAAGGCCACCGCTTCATCAAAGGAAAAAGTGCTGTCCTCATCCCCGGTAATGCTTTTTCGCACTGCTCCCAAAAAGAAATAACTGGGATGCTGAACGCTCATAACGTAAAGCACGGCGGGTAAAATCCTCATGGGATATCCCGCATCTTCCAGGTATGAAACAGGTTGATGTTTTTCCAAGCTGTCAGCGTAGCCATAAAAAAAGTCTTGCATAACGTTTATTCCGGATTGCTGTTCGCTCACGGAGTGTCCGGATGTGAATGACACCAAGTGGTTGGCAAGGTTTCGTGTCCAGTCCAAGGTGATGTATGTGTTGTTCTTCTCGTAATTATCGGCGAAGCGAGAATTGGCGGTGGCAACGGTGTTTTTGGATACGGTTTTCATGTCGACCAATTCGTTATTCACGGAAAAAAGCAGGCTGTCCACCAGCCATTTCACAAAACCTTTGGAATCCACGGCAATTTTCGCCGGCGTTTCCGCTCGCTTTTCACCGGTGGAAGCAAAAATCGCATCCGCATTCTCGTCGTAGGTGGCATCATCCACATATTCGAAAATAGGCAAACTATCCCGAATGATTTCAATCATGTCTCGAATGTTGATGTAGTTGTAAAGATTTGTTTTCACGAAATGCCAGGGCAAAATAAGTTTCGTGCTTTGGTATAAATCAAAAAAGGAAAGACGAATAATTTGGTTAAAGGGAAGACCGAAGGGAACATTTTTTGCGGCATAAGCACCTTTTATAACAAAATCCAGTTTGTTCTTCGGATTTCCCGGGCGAATTTGCACAAAAACATCGCTGTCTTCTTGGAAAAAGTAAATTATGCGAGTAATGTCGCCGGTAAGTTTGTCTCGATAAAGATGCCACGCTCCCGATGCTTGGTTTTCAAAGGTGTAATCGAGTTTTCTGGGCACCACGGAAATTCCCACTTCGCCACCGGCATCAATCATGGAAACGCGAAAAACGGAACCGGTGGAACTAACCAAAATTTGGGTGGGCATGTTTAAAAGTTCCATGGTGTCAAGGGTAAACCATTGGTTAAAATACTTTCCTCTCAAATCCGATGAATCCGGAATTCCCAAAACATCGCTGAAACAAAAAGCCTTAACGCTAAAAAAAAGACAAAAAATAAAAATAAAACTCCGTCGCATACTGCCCACCAATTCTTGTTTATTCGTCCGGATGTCGTCCGTGTTTTGCGTTTGCCAAAAGCAATTTTAATCGATTTAACTGGTTCACCTCACTGGATCCCGGATCGTAATCGATTGCGCTGATGTTTGCCTCGGGGAATCTGTTCCGCAATTCCTTTATCATTCCCTTACCGGTAACGTGATTCGGCAAACAACCAAAGGGCTGTACACAAACAATGTTGGGAACGCCCATTTCAATCAAC
>JAFNZQ010000013.1 GCA_017382775.1 Spirochaetaceae bacterium | reverse complement strand
CATCTGTATCAAGGCCGCTTCGGAAATTTCCACCCTGCCGGTTTTTGAGAACTCCGGCCGCACCAGGGATTTTTCAAAAACCTCTTTCGTATCCGGGGAAAGAATCTTCTTTTTCTTGAAAATTACCTTCACCCTGTCGTAAAAAATGTGAGGATAATCTCGCCTCACTTCGATTGAAGGAACGGGAATTACATGTTTACCTTCAACCCTACGAGAAAATTGAGCCGCTTCGATTTGTTCTTTTGTGGCAATTTCCTCGATTTTCACAATTTTTTCGGGATTTGGCAACTGCAATCGCAACGCAATTTTTTTTACCATTTTTTCGGAAGTGCCCAAAATCAAAATTTTCTTCATGGACAATTTGTCCAAAGCTTTGGCAACTTCATCCCGATGCTTTTTGTCGTCGAACAAAGCGGCACGAACCGCCCCCATATAGGTTTCTTCCCGTTTAGCGGAATGTCCGGCAAGGATTTTATTGTCTCTTATTAAAAGGCCGTCATCAATCAAAACCTCGATGCCGTATTTTTGCATTAAAAGCTTTGCACGATAACTTTTTCCCGTACCGCTGGCGCCCACAAGAGCAAAAACCTTCAATCCGCGAAAAAACCAACGTAAATTTATAAGAGCCTTCACTGAAATCCTCGAATTATTATATCACAAAAATTTTTTTTTGTCAAGTATTTTTTATGAAAAAAAGATTTTTTCATTATTTTTTACCTATATAAGAGGGCAAATTTCAAACTTTTCTCAGGCTTAATATTGCTTCCAACACACCGCCGGCCACGGCCCTTGCCTTATCGGAAACGGACAGACAGTATTCGGTTTTTCCTCGGGGATCGATGTCGCCGCATTTAAAACCGGGCGTAACGGCAGTTTCCGGGAAAAGCATTCCCCGAACCACGCCCGAAATCGCGGCATGGACGGGAATTTTTTCCTTTCCGGTATCCACATGGGCCAGCAAGTCGCCCTTTTCCGCAAGGTCGCCGATTTTTTTTCCGGGCAACCATGTTCCGCTGTCGGGTGAACGGATAATTCGTTCCGCGGAAAAGCCTCCTATTTCCCCGGGAATTCCCGTATTGGGGATGGCACATCCGTCGTAAATTACACTACCCAAATAATGGCCGCGTTTTGTTTCCACCACGGCGTGGCAATCGATTCCGGCGGTAAAACCCGGTCCCAGAGCAATTACGGTGGCAGCATGGTGGATTTTCGTACCCAAATTGCGTTTAGCCAAAATGGCGTCCACAAGGACGTCAAAGTCAATTTCACCAACTATTTTTCCTTCTTCGTCCGGCAAAACCGGTATTATCCCATTACGGCAGCAATCCAGTGCCTCACGGGAATTTTTAACCGAACGTGCAGTTATTCCCTCCAAAACCGTCTCGCCGAAAACCAATGCCGACGAAAAGGCCACCGTGGTACGCACCGTGGTGGGATGGGGAATATCCGTCATAATCACTTCAAAACCGCAGTTGAAAAGTCTCACTGCCACACCGGACGCCAAATCGCCGGCTCCTTTTACAATCACCCTCATGTACATTCCTCGAAATACGAATTTTTAACACTTCCCAAAATTATTTTTCCCGAAAATTTTTTGCCCACTTCCTCGGCAATTTTCCGTCCCCGTTGCAAAGTGGCCTCATCGTCCCCTTGATTGAGAAAAATCATGTCCACCCCGATATTCCGTTTTTCCAACTCCCACAGGTCGGACAACACAACGTAGGCGAAAATTCCTTCATCCACCTTTCCCGTATGGGCAATGGGTGAATTTTCCCAACGAAAGACTCCTTGGGAAAATTCCCGATCCAAGGCGGAAAGCCCTGCCACAAATATGGTGAATTGATTTTCCGGAATGATTTGCGGCTCGTGGGTGGCGTGGAATTTCAGGGGAAGGCGTTTTGAGCCGTCCGCTTCCACGAAAATGGCGTCGAAACGGTTCAAAATTTCACCGTAATTTTCCGGAATACCGAATTTACCCTCTTTCCCGGGAACGCCGAAAACCGCAATTTTCTCAAAACTTTCGGGAAATTCCGGAGGAACAAAAAATTCCTTTTTCCTGTCATTTTGGGGAATTAGCATCTTCACCGTGGTAAAAACGCCGGTTTTTTTCCCCGCTTCCACAGACTTTTCGGCGAGATAAAAAAGCAAGGAAGTCTTTCCTCCT
>JAFNZQ010000133.1 GCA_017382775.1 Spirochaetaceae bacterium | reverse complement strand
TTATTATCACTCTTGCCGTAAGCATATTGGTGGAACTCACTTTTATTATGGGGATTTTTTATACATCCCAAAAATTCCGTGCCCTTAATCTTGTAATGGACAAGTTGTTTTTCAACGCTGTGGAAAAATTTTCCAAACCCGATGTTCCGGAGGAAACGGGCATTCTGCCGGTGGAATTCAATGCGGACGCCATTCACGGAATTAATCCCATTTTCGAGGAAGCATCCACGGAAATAGCCTTGGATGAATTTACACAGGTTTTCACAGATTACGATTTTCTAATCGAAATGGCCGGCGACGGAACCGGATTCAGCCTTTCCGGTGACTTACGAAGGTTGGCACAGGACTTTATTGCGGAAGAAGAGGAAGTCAATTCATGGGATTTTACCCATTCGGTGAAAATCCTTTCCAAACCTTCATTCTTTGAAGACTGTATCGCATTCATTGACGCAAACTTGAACATGATTTTGGTTGACACAAAAACAGGGGAGGAAAAAAATTCCTTTTATTGCGGAATTTTACCGGCAGGCCCGGCAAAAGCAATGGGAAATTCCTACTATTTCACCGGGAAAAACGGTGAAAAATATCGAGCGCTGTTTTCTGTTCTTCCGGACGGTCAGCAGCCCTTGATTAATTCTTCCAATTTTTTCATTCCCGACATTGTAGCTCAATCCAACATATTTTTCAAACTGGAAAGTTGGCAAAAGATTGATTCCCAATCTTTGAGCAGTCGCGGAACGTCCATTTCCCCCATTTTCGACAAAATTGATCCTATGCCACAGGAGTCGCCGATTCCGCTAACGGGGATCGATAAAGCCCCGATGATTTTCATAATTTCGCCATCTGAAACGGGAAATTTTGTGTTGAAAATTTGCGACGAAAGTGATGAAACCTTTCAATCACCATCTTACGTTGCCCTGTTTGATGCAGTTCGCGGACAGATCATTGTCAGCTCCTTGGATACTTTAAGCGATAACCCCGTAATTGAATCGGAATTGCAAAGCGATACCTTGTATTACTTGGCGGTAGGTTCCCTTGAACCACTGGATGCCGAACAAAAAATTTTCGTACTAATGAGTAAAAAATGACTTTGACGTCCATCCCCGCGAAACTGATAAGACCTGCAAATGCGGATGAAAAAAACGAAGGAGATTGCATTCTATCGTGCAATAAGGTTTGCGGCTTTGATGAGGCAGGACGAGGATGTTTGGCAGGACCGGTTTTTGCGGCCGCTGTTATTTTGGACGAAAATTTTCCAATGGAAATTTTGGCGGACTCCAAGGCCCTTTCACCCAAAAAGCGAGAGGCTGCCGAAAAAATCATTTTGGAAAAATCCCTTGCCCACGGGATCGGCTTTTGTACCCACGAAGAAATCGACGAAATCAATATTTTGCAGGCATCTCTTTTGGCAATGAAACGGGCATTTTCCGAATTGCAAAAAAACTTTCCCGAAGCTCGGGTGGAAATCGCCATTACCGACGGAATTTTTTCTCCAAAGTTATCCTCCGAAATTAGGGCTGTGGCCCTACCCCACGGCGATTCCCTTGTTTACCCCATAATGGCCGCATCCATTTTGGCCAAAACCGCCCGAGACCGTAAAATGTTGGAATTCCACGAACTTTATCCCCAATACGGATATGAGAAACACAAAGGCTACGGAACAAAGGCTCACAAAGAGGCCTGCAATAAATTCGGACCTTCACCAATACAGCGTCTTACATTTAAGTACTGACAGTTTCAAAACTCCAATGACCGTTTCATTAATCTGAAGAAAGGCAACTATTCGAATTTTTCGAATAGTTCGTTTTTCCAAACCAACGAGGTCGAACAGCAAAATGGCGGCCGTTCCTCGTGTAAAGACAAAAGTGTAAAATCACCGGGTGAACTATTCGAATTTTTCGAATAGTTGGTT
>JAFNZQ010000132.1 GCA_017382775.1 Spirochaetaceae bacterium | reverse complement strand
TACCACATCAAGGGCTACCATCATGCATTGCAACGTTTGGGTATCAAAATTTCTGTCCATAAGAACACGGACCTTCGAGTTAATTGGATAAACTACCAAGTCGAAGCTCCCGTACTCCTTCGGAACAATTTTTATTTCCGAAACATTTGCAAGATATGATGGATTTGTTGCCGAAATTTCCGCAATTTTTTCCATCAAGGGTTGCAATTTTTCGTTAAGCCGAACGCCCGGCTCCATGGATGAAAAATTCAATCCGCTTAGGAGCGGTAAATTTGTGGCTGCCACATTACCGCCCACTTGAAAAACAACACCCTTTCTATCTATAAGTATCGGCACGGAAACTCCATTTATCAATACTATTGATGAAACAACAGGGATTCTTTCTTCGATATTTACCAAAATTTTATTGGGAAAACTTTTTTTCACATTTACCCTTTCCACCAGGGGAAAAGTATCATAGAACAGAGCTTCCAATTCGTCACTTTGCAATTTGATCCAGCTTTTGCTGAAAAAAGCTTCGGAATTTTGTCTGTAATATCTCTCATTTTCCGTGCCCATGCCGGAAAAAATTATCTCCGTCCGCTTACTCATCGGAAGTATGATGAAATAAAGCATCAATTCCAAAAAAATGATTGCCACAAAGATGAAAAGCAGTGCAATCAAAGCCTTGCTTTTTGCACCGTACTGTCTTTGCGGCACCGAATTTTCTGCATCCCAAGCGTCCCCACCGCTAAGTGCTGTTGAATAAACCGAAATTTTACTCATAGTCCAACCTTACCCTCAAATTACTTTTGGATATATTTATTACAATCCCGCAAAATGCGAGAGTAATAGCGAGTGATGTTCCGCCGGATGAAAAAAACGGCAATGGAATACCTGTGGACGGAAACACACCGGAAACCACGCCACAATTCAAAACCGACTGGAAGAAAATAGCGGAAACCGAACCGATTACAATCAAGCCCTTGAAACGATTTTCGCTTTCCATGGCAATTCGCATACCGCAAATCAGCATGTATGATAATAACAAAAAATATACAATTACACCGAAAAATCCCCATTGTTCCACCCAACCGGCAAAAATAAAGTCCGACTGAACTTCAGGAATTATGGAATCCTTTCTGAGTATTCCCCCAATGCCTTTTCCCCATAAACCGGAAGAATGAATTGCGTTTTGTGCCACAATGGTTTGGTAGTTTATTCCGTAGGGATCCAATTTGGGTTTCAAATATGAAATGATTCGATATACACGATAGGGTTCCACAAAAATGAACAAAAAGGCCACGGGAACGGCAAAAATAAATAAGGTGAAAAAAAGCCGTAATTTTATTCCCGCAAAAAACAACATGACAATTCCCAAAATGAAGATAAATACTGTGGAGGAAAAGTCATCTTGCAAATAAATTATAAATACGAATAGGCCCAAAACGGTTATTGCCGGGAAAAGGGCAAACATATTTTCTTGGATTCTGTCATATTTTTTGTCTAAAATATGTGCTAAATAGCATACTGTCATCAATTTTGCCAATTCGGCCGGTTGAAAAACCAAAGGTCCAAACCCCAACCATCGTCGCGCACCGTTTTTTTCAATACCTATGCCGGGAATTGTAGTTAAAATACATAGCAGCATTACAATAAGCACAAGGGGGAAAAACAAGGGACGAAAAGTCTCCAAATTTACTGAAGAGATGAGTACCGCAACCAAGGCTCCCAAAAGGCCGATAACCAACTGTCGTTTCAAATAATAGGTTTCATCATCAAATAAACGCAAGGCCGAAGTTGCAGAGGAAACATACAAAGTGAGCAAACCCAATCCGCAAAGCAAAATAACGGAAATGATAAATCCTGTTTGAGAACTTATAAATCTGTTTCTCGCATCACTTCGCATCAATTTCCGTCTCCAAAAATATTTTGTGCTGTTTTCCAAAGACCAATCCCATTGGAACCTTTGAAAATCACCAAATCACCGGCGGAAACTTTGTCTTTTACAATTTTCTCCGCTTCTTCACCGGTTTTAACCAATAAAAATCGATTATCCTTTTCTGCAATGGATTTTGCTGCACAATTAAATTCTTCGCCCACTAAAATAAAGCAATCGTTGTCAGTGCCTTCATGTAATTTTTCCGCAATCTGTCTGTGAAAATCCCGGGATTTTTCCCCCAGTTCCAGCATATCACCCAAAACGAAGAATTTTCGTCCCGAAACGGGACAGTCTCGGGTGAAATCCAAGGCAGCGTCCATGGATGAAGGATTGGCATTGTATGCATCATTTATGACGGAAATTCCCTCTTTTACAAAAATTTGGGAACGACCAAAAATGGGTTTTAAATCTTCAAGACCTTTCTTTATGTCATCAAAGGTAATTTTGTCAAAAAGACGAGCTGCGGTAATTGCAGCCAAGGCATTTTTGAAATTATGATATCCGGGAAGAGGCAAAGTTATTTTTCCACCGACATTAAATTCACATCCTTTCACACCCAAATTGGAAAAATCCGTTATTTTCAAAGCCTTTTCGCCGAAAAAGTGTACTTGGGAAAGTCCTTCACACAAAAAGTCCTTCCATTGGGAATCTTCTTCAATGATTGCCACATCTTGGGCTGAAAAATTCTTAAATATTTGCCTTTTTTCAGTGGCAATGTTTTTTTCACTGCCCAACAAACCGATATGGGCCGTTCCCACATTCACAACAACGCCTATTTGGGGGAAAAGAACATCGGCTAATTCCGCAATTTCATCACGCCTATTCATCCCCATTTCAAAGATTCCCACCTGATGTTCTTCACGGATTTTAAAAACGGAAAGGGGCAATCCGGTCTCGGAATTGAAATTGCCTTCATTCATGACCACGGGATATTTTTGACTTAAAATCGAACCAATCATTTCCTTGGTCGTGGTTTTACCGGAGGAACCGGTAACGGCAATTTTTTTGAGATTGGGAAATTTTTTTACATAAGTTGCGGCCAATCGTTGCAAGGCCAAAAGAGGCTGCTCAAAGGATAAAAATGAGGCATTGAATTTTTTCAACCATTCTTTGCAAAGGGATAAATTTTCTTGTGCAAAACTATCTTGCACAAACACGGCAGAAGCACCTTTTTCCAAAGCAGAGAGAATGAAATCGTGACCGTCGGCTTTTTCCCCTTTCAAGGCGACGAAAAGAGAATTTTTTTCCACAATGCGGCTGTCAATGAATACAGAATGAAAAAAGGCATTCTCCGCGATCAGAGAAAACCTGCAATTTTCCTTTTTCGAGAATTCATTTAAATCCACAAGTGAATTATTGCTTGGCAATTTCACTCTCCTTTACTTGCACTCGGACAATTTCATCGGAATCTGCTTGTCGCATTCCCAATGTTTCCACAGCCAAAAATTCTATTCGCTCGGGATTCGCCAAAATCGAAATTCCCGTTACCATGCGTTTATTGCTTTCCACCAATTCCCTCTGTTTTGCTTCAAGGGCCTTTATTTCCTTTTCTGCTCGGGCAAATC
>JAFNZQ010000131.1 GCA_017382775.1 Spirochaetaceae bacterium | reverse complement strand
TTTCCAAAATTTCATCGTTTCCGGTGAATTCTTCCAGTTTTACCAAAATTTCACGGGGACAACGATTCAAATTCATGTGGACATAAATTTCCGCGTCGGCAGGTAAATAACTGTAAGGGCTACGACCGGGCACGGCAGAAGTCGTGCCACAACCCATCAAAGCACAAAAGACGAAAACGCCACAGAGAAAAAGAAATATTTTTCGAAAGGACAAGAAGCTCAGATAAAATTACCTTCGACGAGGCAGTCCACCGGTAAAATCAAATCGAGCGGACCATCCGTTACCTTCCAACACGGCAAGATACATGTACGGCAATTCCAAAAGTTTTGTCAAATCGCTACCCTTATCCATGATTATACTGATACCGTTTGCATCAACTTTTTGCCATCCACCGTAAACGCGTACATTGCCCAAAACATCCTTTACAGACAGAGCAACGCGAGAACGAGACTTATGTATACCATGTGGAAAAAAACCATGTCCGCTTAAATAAAAGGCCACAGTATCCGGTAATGTGGCATTGTTTTCGGCGTAGTATCCCAAACCCACAACTTGGTGGCTGGGCTTTCCGCCAACATAACTGATGCCATCCACCAATTGATAAAACACCGTATCGCGGGTTAGTTGTCCAAATTTGTCCTCAATAAGAGCTGCATTCCAACTTTCAGACCACGAAACTGCTGCAGTAATTATAAATACAGCCAAAAATAAGGATTTTTTCATCACGAATTCCCCCCAATTCTCATTATATCCTATTTGTTAAACTTTGTCAACAATAAAACAAATTTTAATGAAAAAAACATTACAAAATTTCAATTTTTACGGGACAATGGTCGGAACCTTGTATATTTGACAAAATTTCCGCCGATTTTACATTAGGAACAAAATCATTATTGACGCAGGTATAGTCGATTCTCCAGCCTATGTTTTTTTCACGGGCGTGAAAGCGATAACTCCACCAGCTGTAATGCCCGCCTTCTCCGCAAAAGAGGCGAAAGGCATCGCAGTATCCCCCATTTAAGAATTTTGACATCCACTCCCGTTCTTCGGGAAGGTAGCCGGGATTGTGTTCGTTGGATTCGGGACGGGCCAAATCAATTTTTGTGTGAGCGATGTTGTAATCTCCGCAAAGGACGACATTTTGACCTTTGGCCACCAAATCGTCACAGAATTGAAAAATGGTATCGCAAAAGGCCAGTTTGTAAGGAAGACGGGCGCCTCCATCTTGGCTGTTTGGGAAATATGCGGAAATTACGGTCAGATTTCCGAAATCGCAACAGAGGACGCGTCCCTCATCGTCGAATTCATCCTGTCCCATTACATAAACGTTATCGGGCTTTATCTTGCTGTATATGGCGGTGCCGGAATATCCGGGGCGTTTAGCCGATGCAAAAAAAGAGGTATATTCCCCAATGTCTGTAATTTCCGGAGAAAGTTGTTGGGGATTAGCCTTAGTTTCTTGCAGGCAGATTACATCGGCGGCTTCATCAACAAGCCATTGGGAAAATCCCTTTTTAGAGACAGCACGAATTCCGTTTACATTCCACGATACGATTTTCATGAAGTAATTTTAACTGGTTTTCATTCATTTGTCAAGGAGTTTTTTTTGCAAACCAGGGATGCACATTGCTTGTACACAAAAAAAGATGAAAACAAAACCGTTAAAGCAGAAAAAATGTGAAAGAATCCACCGAAAAATGCGAAAAAGTTGAAAAATCCGTGTATCATCATCCCATGGAAAAAAGGTATACGGCGAAATTTTTCCTTATTTGTGAAAATCAATGCGGTGAGAAGGGAGCAGGAAAGGTGCAAAGGTAAAGTGAAAAGGATGCGAAGGAAAAAATATTCTCCGGAAAATCGTAAAAAATACATCAAGTTTTCGAAACAGGCCAAAGAAATTCCCAGTGTGCCGGCAAGAAAAACAAAGTCTTTGCGACTGTTTTTTCTGAAAATCAATGTGGGAAGAAATTTTGAACCTTCTTCCAAAAATCCATTTACCACAATGCTGTAAAGGAAAAAGCCCAAAGCCTGTTTTTTTAAATTATCGAAAAAGGGAGAAATCACAGTTTGCAAAAAAGAACAGGGAAGAAAAATAAAAATTCCCAAAAAAACGGAAATTGCTACCAAAAGCGGCTTTTGACGTAGGCGGATCAGAAAACAAATCCACAAAAAAAGCGGTAAAAAATTCAATAAAATTCTAAAAATTATTTTCACAGAAGGTTTTTAAAAGGCTCCTTTTCGTTGAATTACTTTTTTTACCGTGGCGATTATGATTTGTATATCCAAGAATATGGAACGATTTTCGCAGTAGTACAAATCCATGGCAACACGTTGTTCATAAGTGGTATCGCTTCTGCCGTTGACCTGCCAATAACCGGTTAGTCCGGGTGGATGGGCGAAAATTTTTTCGAAATTGGAAGCATACTTTTCAATTTCCCCGTCCACAATCGGTCTGTGTCCCACCACACTTATGTCCCCTTTGAGTACGTTCCAAAACTGGGGCAATTCGTCAATGCTGGTTTTACGCAGGAATTCCCCCACCCTGGTTACTCTGGGATCATTTTTCAACTTATAGTTTTCTTGAAATTCGAGTTTTTGCTTAGGAGTAAAATTTTCGAAAAGTTCCTGGGCGTTTTTTTTCATTGTTCGAAATTTATAGATTTTTATTCGGTTTCCGTTTTTACCGATTCGCTCGTGGGAAAAGATAATGGGGCCGGGAGAATCCAATTTAATAATTATGGCAACGGCAATGTACACCGGAAGAACAATACAAATAGCCGCAAGGGAAAAACAAAAATCAAACACACGCTTTAATGTTTCATAAAACAGAGTCTTGACTTTTACTTCACTTTTACCGATTTTATTCTCAAACATTCTACGTCTTATTATACCATATAATATGTTTTTTTTCAAGCAAAACTGTCGAATTTCCGATTTTTTCAGAAATCCCCGTCTTCTGCCAAAAGGCTGTCCAAGGATTTTTCCACTTCGGCTCTATCCATATTTATGCCTATTACAACCAATTTTACCATACGGTCACCGAGTTTCTCGTCCCAGTTGTCACGAAGCCGTTCGTCCATCGCCAAATATTTTTTCTGCTCTTTTTCGCTGCAAGCAGCCAACCAAGGACCGGAAAAACCAACGGAAATTTGTCGTCCGGTCTGTTCCAAAACCAGGCAGGATTCCGGTTCGTCGGAAATCCAAATTATACCTTTGGTTCGCACAACGGTTTTAGGCCACTTTGAGGCAAATTCATCCAGTTTGCGAGCATCAAAGGGACGTCGTCTATAATACACAAAGGAAGAAACGCCAAATTCTTCGGAGTGAGAATGGCCGTGATGATGGTGGCAAGCACAATGGGGATCATCGCATTCACCGTGTTCATGACTGTGATGATGATGGTGGAGCTCGCCATCATGGTCATCATCGTGGTGGTGATGGTGGTCGTGCTCGTGATGGTGGTCGTGCTCGTGATGGTGGTCGTGTTCATCCTGCTCATCGTCGTGGTCGTGGTGATGATTATGCAGTTCTGCATCGAATTTATCCAATGTCTCCACCCAGCCGGCATCTTCATAGGTTCGTTCAAAATCGAACCGGTTGGTGGCAATTACGTCTTTTATATCAATTTTAGATTGTTGTGTTTCGAAAACTTTCACATGAGGATTTAGAACACGGATTAGTTTGCGAATTTTCACAAGATCGGCTTCTTCCACCAAATCAATTTTGTTTATTATCAAAGTGGTACAAAATTCAATTTGCTGAACTAAAAGTCCTTCGATTTCCCCATCCTTATCCTTTTTCTCCAACAGTGCATCTCCGGAGGCAAATTCAGTCACCAAACGCATGGCATCAACCACGGCAACAATTCCGTCCACCTTTCCGCTGTCGATATCCATCAATGCTTGGGTAATGGGAATGGGCTCGCAAATACCGGATGCTTCGATTAGAACATAGTCGAATTTTCCCGATTTTATCAATTTTTCGATTTGATTTACCATATCTGAACGAAGGGAACAACAGATGCAGCCGTTTGTTAACGGAACTAAACTTTCGGTGGAAGTTATGGACGCATCCTTGGCTATCATTTGGGCATCAATGTTGACTTCACCGATATCATTCACAATAACGGCTACTTTGTAACCTTCTTGGTTATGCAAAATGTGATTCAAAAGTGTGGTTTTTCCGGCACCCAAATATCCGGTTAAAAGGGTGATTGGGATTTTCTTTCTCATAGGATAATTGTATCAAGAATCAGAAAAAAAGTCAAGTTTTTTTTTGTTTTTCTCGAAATTTTCTCCCCATTCAAGCACTTGACAAAAAGTGAATTTTGGGTTAGAATAATTTGCTTTGAAGAATTTTTTTGTGTTTTTGATTTTTTCCACTGTTATTTTTTTCTCCTGTTCATCAAATTCCCCTGTAATTTCCGAAACGGAATGCAGTGTGGTTTTTTACTTTGATAGTCGTATATCTCTGCCTTCATTGGGACTTACATGTTACGCTAAAATGGTAAGTCCTCACGACAGAGTGTTGGCCTTGAAGTTACGCCACGACGAAACAATGCTTGAATGGAACATCACGGAGCCTATATTTTTGGGAGACAGCGAAGAGGTTTGGATAGGCTCGTCCAAACTGAATGTTCCCCTACATCACAGTTTGCCCCAAGGCGATTACACAATTTCCGTAACAGATGTGGCAATGGAAAGTGCAAGTCGAAAAATTGAGCTCAATTATCCGGAAAATTTCTGCTCCATGACTTTGGATGAGGTGGAAAGCGCATCGGAATACCAATTATTCACATCCGAAAGTTTCGCAATATATGACAACCAAGAAAAGTTGTTGTATTTCGGCACAAAAATTTCCGATTTCAATTCCGATGCACAAATACTGGCCTTCTTTCCCTCTGCGACAAATTACCGCAGTTTCAGATTCAGTCCCCAGTTAAATACCGGACTGATGTTACCTCCAACCTATATTACCGGAGCGACTCAATGAGTGTCTTTTTACGAAAATGCCGAACATTTATGCCCAGACAGAGAAAATTCACAGCCACGCAACAGTCAGCCTACGAAAGGCTTTTTGATAAATTTTGCATACTTGCCACCGCGGATTTTTCCGAAATTTTTCCCAACCCCGCCGCCGAAACCGTTATTGAAATCGGCTTCGGTTCCGGCATCGCCACAGCCCAAATCGCAAAGGAAAATCCGGATAAAAACTACCTTTGTTTTGACGTTCACAAGCCCGGTGTGGCAAATTTACTTCACTTGACGGAAGAAAATTCCCTGGAAAATATACGCATTTTCGAAGGCGATGCTTTGGAATTTATTGAAGCAAAAATTCCCGACGAAACAATTTCCGCATTCCACATTTTTTTCCCGGATCCCTGGCCGAAAAAACGTCATCATAAAAGGCGGTTGGTATCCCGTCCCACCACAAACCTTTTGGCAACTAAACTGAAA
>JAFNZQ010000130.1 GCA_017382775.1 Spirochaetaceae bacterium | reverse complement strand
ATTGTTACGGAATTGCAAACATTGGGCGAAATTGCTTCCACATCGGCCGCTGTGAATTTCTTAAATTTGCCTTGTTCGCAAGCGTCCAAAAGAACGGCCTTGCATTCCGCAAAGATTTCGGTGGTGGAGGCGTCTTTCATTGCATCAATAAAGGGAGCAACTTTGGGGCCTTTAATGCCTTCCAAATCGTAACCCACACTCATGTTGAACTGGAAGCCATCCATGTCGCCCAAATCAAATTCCTTGGCCATCATGTTCAAAATCATCCAGGCCTTTATGTATTCATCACGAGCCTGGGGAACTTCAAGCTCGGTGGACCATTCGCAGTTATAGCATTCGTCGGCAGCGGTAATACAGGGTTTGCTGACGCATTTGCTTAATTCTTCGCCATCCATGTTTTGGACGGTTTTAAGCTCAAAAAAGCGGGCGCCCGCATAGTAGGATGCAACAATGTTTTGCGCCAACTGACTGTTAGGACCGGCAGCCGGACCAATGGGAGTTTCAAGTTTTCTTCCGAAAATATCTCGGTTAAATCGACCATCTGCCTTGTATGGTCGTTGAATAGAGAAAATCGTTCCCAACTTTTCTTTTTCAGTCAAAACCCAATTCAAAAGTTTGCTGAAAGGTATCGGCGTCATTTTGTCAGACATAATACACTCCAAAAAATTATTTCACCGTATATTATATAGCAATATTGTGTTCTTGTCAAGGTGTTTATTCATACTTTTAAAGTTTTTACATTGTAACAGCAAGATTCCTTGACAAAACTTTAAAAAAAATGTACAATGTATGAAACTGGTGGAGATAACTATGGGTAATTTTGTTCACTTACACGTTCACACTGATTTCTCTTTATGCGACAGTATGGCTCAAATCCCGGTTCTTGTGGGAAGGGCCAAGGAACTGGGATTTACCGCCTTGGCAATTACCGATCACGGAAATATGTTCGGTGTATTGAATTTTGAACAACAGTGTAAGGATGCCGGAATTAAGCCCATAATCGGTTGCGAATTTTATGTGGCCGCGGAAAGTCGCTTAATCCGGCAACGAGTGGCAAATCAAAAGAATTATCATCACCTTATTTTGCTGGCAAAAAATTCCCAAGGATATAAAAACCTCTGTAAGTTGTCCTCCTTGGCCTATACGGAAGGCTTTTATTCCCGCCCCAGAATCGATGAAGAGGTGATGGAACAATATTCCGAAGGACTCATTTGCCTTTCCGCTTGTATTGCGGGAAAGATCCCATCGCTGTTGCTGGAAGGTAAAACCCCGGAAGCGGAAGAAACCGCACTGAAATATCAACAAATTTACGGCAAAGAAAATTTTTTCATTGAGTTGCAAAAGCACGGAATTGCCGATGAAGACCGGGTAATGCCCATGCTTGTTGAGTTGGCGAAAAAGCACGATATTCCCTTGGTGGTGACCAATGATGTTCACTACGTTATGGATGATGATGCCGTGGCCCACGACGTGTTGCTTTGCATTGGCAGAAAGGAAGAGTTGAACAGTCCCAATCACAAAGGCTACGACGGTTCCGGATATTATTTGAAATCCGGTGAGGAAATGGCCGAGCTTTTCCCGGAATATCCCGAGGCGGTCTCCAACACAGGGAAAATAGCCGAAATGTGCGACGATTGCGTTATCAAAAAATACAAAACTCAAGAATTGAAGGACTGTCTCCCCATTTATCAAATACCGGAGGGTTTTGAGACTCAAGATGATTATGTACGCCATTTGGTGGAAGAAGGCCTTGTCCGCCGTTACGGGGAGATTACGCCGCAGTTACGGGAACGAGCCGAAATGGAATTAAATACGATTTTTACCATGGGATTTTCCGGCTATTTTCTCATAGTGTGGGACTTTATCAACTGGGCGAAAAAAAACGATATTCCCATAGGACCGGGGCGCGGTTCCGGTGCCGGCTCTTTGGTGGCCTATGCCATGACAATAACGGATATCGATCCAATGGAATACGGGCTTCTTTTCGAACGATTTTTGAATCCGGAACGTATTAGCATGCCCGATTTCGATATTGACATGTGCGAAGAAGGTCGCAAGGATATTATCGAATACACCAGGCAAAAATACGGTCATGATCAGGTGGCAAACATTGTTACTTTCAGTACCGAGCAACCAAAGGCCATTATCGCTGACGTTGGTCGGGTATTGAATATTCCCCTTTCCGAAGTGACCGAGATAAAATCCAAAATTCCCAAGATGCCAAGTAAAAAATTTACTCTCTCCGCCGCCCTTGAGCCACCAACGGATAAAGTGCCGGATGGCGGCTGCTTAATGGAATACAAGAATAATCCCAAATACAATGATTTGTTTAAACTTGCAATAAAGTTGGAAGGTTGCCACAGAAATACATCTCTCCATGCTTCCGGTATTGTAATCGGAAGAACCTCATTACCGGATTGGGCTCCGGTTTGTGCCGTAAAATCCCAGGGAAAGAATGCGGATAATGTTACGGCAGTTCAGTATACCATGGACGTTATCGAGCAAATCGGTTTGGTAAAAATGGATTATTTGGGATTAAAAACCCTTACTCTCATAAAACGGGCGGAAAAACTGATTCGAAGAAGACCGGGATATGAAAATTTTTCTGCTCAGAAAATACTTGATAGAGACGAGAAAACATTTCAACTTTTTTGCCACGGAGATACGGTGGGGGTTTTCCAGTTTGAATCTGCGGGAATGCAAAAGTATTTGAAACAACTCCATCCCAATTCCGTAAGCGAACTTGTGGCAATGAATGCTCTGTATCGTCCCGGACCTATGGATTTTATCCCTCAATATATCGACGGTAAATTTAACCCCAAAACCGTTCGTTATCCCCATGAGTCTTTGAAAGACATTTTGGAAGAAACAAACGGTGTTATGGTTTACCAAGAGCAAGTTATGTTGACTGCTCAACGAATTGCCGGATATTCTTTGGGTGAAGCGGATTTGCTTCGTCGTGCCATGGGAAAGAAAAAGCCGGAGGTAATGGCCGCGGAGAAAGGAAAATTCATTCCAAAGGCAAAATCTTGCAATTTTGATGAGAAAAAAGCCGACGAAATTTTCGAAATCATGGAAAAATTCGCCGGATACGGTTTTAACAAGAGCCACGCTGCGGCCTATGCTTTTGTGGCATATCAAACTGCTTATTTAAAAGCCCATTTTGCTCCGGAATTTTATGTGGCAAATTTAATAAACGAAAGCAGAAATAAAGCGGAAGATATAGGCATTTTTGTGACGGATGCAAAGCGTCACGACATTTCAATCCTTCCGCCGGATATAAACAAGTCGGAAAACTTTTTTTCGGTGTCAGAGGGAAATGTTGTTTTCGGATTTTGCGGAATAAAGGATGTGGGCGAAGAAATCGGAATTCAAATTACCGAAGAACGGAGTGCCAACGGTAAATTTACAAGTTTTATGAATTTCCTGGAAAGAATGACCGGTTATGTGAACAAGAAAAACATGGAATCCCTTATATATTCCGGCGCCTTCGATTCTGTGTCAAATGAGCAATCTCCCAATCGAACCTCTTTGGCTGTGAACCTGGATCGCGCATTGGAATACGCAAAAGCCCGTTCCGCAGTTGGAGAAAGCCTTTTCGGAGAGGGAGCTAATCTTTTCGAAGAATTTAAATTCGACATTGTGCCGGAATTGCCCAAGGAGGAAATCCTAAACAAGGAAAATGAACTGTGTGGCTTTTTCTTCTCCGGACATCCCTATGACGAAATGCGAGATCGCATTATGGAAGTGGGGGAATTGAACATTTCCCTTCTTACGAAAGAATTAGGTAACGAAGAAGATGATGCCGATTTTACCTATCGTGAAAACACCGTATATACTTTTGCGGGAAAAATTGTGGATTTTATGCCTATTACCACCAAAAAGGGTGAGAATATGGCCAAAATAACCGTGGAAGACTTTTTGGGAAAAATTAAAGTCGTGTTTTTCCCAAAAGTTTGGGAAGAACTAAAAGGCAACATTTCCATAGGCGATTACGTGGGGGTTCATGTGACAATAAACTTCAGCGACCAAGGCAATATTCCGGAAATGCTGGGATTAAGCCTTTTCTCACTGAACGGCTCCGTTCCGCCAAAGCCGGAACCACAGGGCTTTTATCGCAAAACCGTCACGAAGCCGATTGAAAAAAACAAATCCGCAGAACCGCTTAACGATGAAATGCGAGAACGTATTGAGGAAGTGGAGGATTTGGACATTTCCGTTCTTATGGAAGAGTTTAACAACAAAGAAGGAAAAACCGATTTTACCTATCAAGAAAACACTGTATACACTTTGGCGGGAAAAATCGTGGATTTTGCCTCTTTTACCACCAAAAAAGGCGAGGAAATGGCCAAAATAACCCTGGAGGACTTTTCCGGAGAATTAACTGTCGTGTTCTTTCCCCGAGTATGGAAAAAACAAAAAAGCAACATTTCCATAGGAGATTACGTGGGGGTTCATGGGACAATAAACTTCAGCGACCAAGGCAATGGCCCGGAAATGGTGGGGTTAAGTCTTTTTCCTCTGGACGGTTCCGTTCCCCCAAAACCAAATGCGCGTCGTCAAGTTCCCCAATGGATCATCGACAAAAACAAGCCGGCTGAACCGCCAAAACCGGCATTGCCTCCGGCCAAAAAGGTCCATATCATGTTACGGGATGGCTTTTTGAGAGATGAAGAATTGCAGCCCTTGCGAGATACCATTTGCGAGGCTGCCAACGGTCGAGGAGAAGTTCTTTTTCATATCGACTCAATAAACGCAACTTTTAAGGCTGCAGATTGTTTTAAAATCACTTACGATGATGAAACAATTGAAAAAATTCAAAAATCCCCTTATGTGGAAAAGGTTTGGTTAGAATGAATGTAATCGCTCAAATTTTAATGATGATTTCCTCTTTTATCAGGATTTACTCGTTGTTGTTGGTAATTCGTGTTTTTTTAACCTGGATACCATCTTTGAATTATTCGACGGTGGGAAATGTGTTGTCCCAATTATGCGATCCGTTTTTGAATTTTTTCCGTCGAATCCGTTTTTTGCAAATAGGAATGCTGGATTTTTCCCCGATTGTGGCAATTTTCACTTTAAGTTTACTTCGGCAGTTGTTTTTTTCCGTGGCGACGACCGGACAGTTTTCCTTGATTTCCATTTTGGGAACAATTTTTCTGGCGATTTTCAGTTTGGCTAACCAGTTTATTATGTTTCTTGTTGTGCTGCTGGCAGTTCGTCTTTTACTGTACTTTTTAGGTCGAGGGAATCAACAGCTTCTTGGGGGAATCGATTCTTTTGTTACTGCAATTTACGGAAAAATCACCTGCAAAATTCCCAAGTTACGTTTTATGGGCTTTCGCAATAAACTTTTTATTTTGATCGGACTTTGCATTTTGTCCATGACAATTCTGTCATCGTTGCAAACTGCCGTTTTAAGATTTATGGT
>JAFNZQ010000129.1 GCA_017382775.1 Spirochaetaceae bacterium | reverse complement strand
TTGCCGTAGCTGGACTTGCCTGTTTTTTTTCCAGCTGTTCCAAAAAAGAAGAAAGTAATGAGTTAAGAATTGGTGGCATTTTTTCCCTTTCCGGAGATGTTGCCGTTTACGGAATGGAATGTCGCGACGGTGTTGACTTGGCTGTCAAACAAATCAACGAAATCGGCGGTATTAACGGAAAGCAAATTGCCATTATTACCGAGGATGATGAGGGCAATCCCGAAAAAACCATGAATGCCTACAAAAAGCTTACCAGCAAAGACGGAATAAAAATCATTATTGGATCCCTTACTTCCGGATGTACAAAGGCAATTACTGCACAAGCTCAAGCACAGAAGGTACTTCAAATTGCACCTGCTGCTACCGAGCCTTCCATAACCGATGCCGGTAAGTATATTTTCCGAACTTGCTTCATCGATCCTTTCCAAGGCGTTGTGGGCGGTAAATTTTCCTATGAAAATTTGGGAAAACGAAATGCCGCTATTCTCTATGATGTAACCAACGATTACTGCGTCGGTCTTTCGGAGAATTTCAAAAGTGAATTTACAAAACTCGGTGGTGTCATCGTTGCTGAAGAATCATACAGCAAAGGCGACAAGGACTTTAACGCTCAGTTGACAAAAATCAAGCAGGCAAATCCCGATGTGGTTTATTTGCCCGATTACTACAACACCGTTTCTTTGATTGCAAAACAGCTTCGTGCCCAAGGCATTGACACACCCATTGTTGGTGCAGACGGATGGGGCGGAATTATCGGTACTGCCGGAGAAGAAGTTACCAACGGTTTCTATTCCGACCACTATTCTCCCGATTCCACTGAACCTGTTGTACGCAAGTTTGTTGATGATTTCAAAACTTCCTACGGACGTATCCCCACATCCTTTGCTGCATTGGGATATGACTGTGTTTGGTTGTTGAAAGATGCCATCGAATTGGCCGGTACTGACAGCGATAACGACGCAATTGTTGCTGCCATTGAAGGTCTTAACGGCTCTTATGTGACCGGTAACTTGACCTTTGATGAAAAGCATAACCCCATTAAATCTGCTGTTATGCTCGAATTGGTTAAAGAAGGTGAGGGATTGGCAACACGCTATCACTCAACAATCAATCCCTAAATAAAATGATTTGTCGCTGCAATTTTGCAGTGACAAATTTTCGGGATGTGACCTAGCGGCTAAGGTGCCTGCTTTGGGAGCAGGACAGCGGGGGTTCGAATCCCCCCATCCCGACGAGAAGATACATGAAAGCATTTTTACAAAATCCGGTTTTGTTATCGGCCTTTTTCAGTTGGCTGTCGTCTCAGTTTATTAAGACGGTGATTTCTTTGTTGTCCGGACGAATTTCTTCTTTCAAGGAATTGCTTGAATTATTGTTTTGGCGAACGGGGAAAATGCCTTCCAGCCACAGCGCCTTGGTTTGTTCAATTTGTACATCCATCGGGATTCGCGACGGGGTGGATTCTACCATTTTTGTTCTTGCCTGTTGTTTTGCCTTGGTTGTAATTCGCGATGCGGTGGGAGTACGTCGTTCCAGCGGAATACAGGCGAAAACATTGAATAAGTTGGGGAATGCATTGAAGGAAAAAGAAATTGTTTCTTTTACCCCTGTTAAAGAGGTACAAGGTCATACACCATTGGAAGTCCTGGTGGGCGGCCTTTTAGGTTGTTTCATCGCCTTGGCTTTTTCAATGTTATGAAAAAAATCTTTTTGTTTTTTCTTCCTTTTTTTCTTACGATAACCGATCTTTCAGCAGCCTCATCCGATGACTGGAATGGCTACATACCTGTTTTTTTGCCTTCTGAAATAGATGCTGTTACAGTGGTGAAGTCCTTAAAAGAGCAGGGGATTATCGATGTGGTTTTTTCTCAATCTCCCTTATTTCCTCCGGAAGATGAGCCAATCTACAACCATAATTTTTCCCAAGGGATTTCGTCAGAGACTTTTTCCCTTTTGTTTTTTGATGACTCCGGGAAAAACAATGTTTTTTACATCTCCGAAAAAGAGTTTAAATCAAAAAAAGTAACCGATGTTTTGAAAAACTTTGATGCGTCTTGGAGTGTCCCCGAAAATGAGGGGGGAGGAAAGGCCTACTTACTGTTTTGGATAATCCTTATTTCAATGTGGGCACTTTTTTCTCGAAATTTGTTTTTTATCATAGCATCCTTACCATTTTTTGTGGCAGGGATGTTTATAACGAGATTGGGGTTTTTCCACGCCGCAATTTTATTCTTGCAAAGTGTTTGCATTTTTTCAAAATATAAAAAAGGACACAAACCTTTTCAAATGGTAAAAAAGGATAAATCCATCCCCTTGTTTTTGATTATTTCCATTCCGGTTGCTGTTTTTGACAGCATAACGGCATTTTTCCTCTATATACTTGTTGCC
>JAFNZQ010000128.1 GCA_017382775.1 Spirochaetaceae bacterium | reverse complement strand
GCACAGGATGGCGACCATTTCAATCCGCGAGCAGGAAGCATCGCCGCTTCCGAAAATCCCAACTATTCGAATTTTTCGAATAGTTCGTTTTCCGCACAGGATGGCGACCATTTCAATCCGCGAGCAGGAAGCATCGCCGCTTCCGAAAATCCCAACTATTCGAATTTTTCGAATAGTTCGTTTCCACGCACACACAAATCCGCCTCAAATCAAATGAAAAATATTGCCCGGAAAGCGAAAAAGGTATTGACTTTTTTTCACAATATGTTATAATTATGGCGAGGAGAGCGATGATAAATCCCTTTAAGATAGCAACAGGAAAAAAACCCACAAGTGAAAACGCCCGGCATGCGCGACGGGCAAATGTACGACGAAAAAAATCCGTCTCTTTCGTGATTTTAGTTGCGACACTACTTTTCTTGTTTCTACCCTTGGTAGTGGTTATCGTAGATTCCTTCAACGAAGCAAAAAGCGGAGCGTTTACTCGTTTTTCCCTGGACTGGTATCGAAAACTATTCTTTGAAAGCGACGATTTGTGGCATGCTCTCTTAAACAGCCTACTTGTAGCCATTACATCTGCGGCGGTATCCACAATACTGGGGACATTGGCGGCGATCGGAACGGCATGGCATAAATTCCGTGGGCGAGGATACATAAACGTGGTAAGCTTTTTGCCAATGGTATTGCCCGAAGTCATCCTCGGTATTTCAATGCTGATTTTCTTTTCCAGCCTCAAAATCCAGTTGGGGCTTTTCACAATTTTCGTCGCTCACACAACCTTTTGTCTGCCCTTCGTGTACCTAATGGTTTTGGCACGTTTGGATGAATTTGACTTTTCAACGATGGAAGCCGCCTACGACTTGGGGGCAACGGAAGCGCAAACAATAACCAAGGTTGTAATCCCAACTTTGATGCCGGGAATTGCCGCGGGCTTCCTCATGTCAGTGACACTATCCCTGGAAGACTTCGTAATAACATTTTTCGTTTCGGGGCCCGGAAGCACAACATTGCCGCTGTATGTGTACTCCATGATACGTTTCGGTGTCTCACCGGTGATAAACGCACTTTCTTTCATAATGATTCTCGTGACGATGTTCCTTGCTTTCTTGGGAAAAAACTTTTTGAAAACCTTCGCAGCCGCGAAATAGGTTATTTGCAAAAAAGAGATTTAAAATTTTTGATTACAACTTCTTCCAGTTGATCCAGGGGAATTCCCCTGGCAGAAGCGACAAATTTGTAAATTTCGCCGATGAGATCAGGTGAATTTACCCTTCCGCGAAATTTTTGAGGTGCCAAAAACGGACTATCCGTCTCCAAAAGGAGCATGTCTTCCGGGATGAAGTTACACAACCGGGAAGATACTGCATTTTTCGCCTTACCTCCATATGTTATGGCTCCGGAAAATGAAATCATAAAGCCTTCATCCAAAAAGGCCCTAGCCTCATCAATGCCGTAGGAAAAACAATGGATTACACCACGTTTTTTTTGGGATGATTTAACCGAGGCGATTACATCCAATGTGTCTTTAAATCCGTCACGAGAATGCACAATCACCGGAAGACTCAACCCATTCGCCATATCCAACTGGTCGGCAAAAAGGTCTCGCTCATCCCGAAAGAGACTTTCGTCGTTCCAATGATGATCGATGCCGCATTCCCCCACGGCCGCAACGGCTTCCCCCGTTGTTCCCTTGAAAAAGTCAATGTTTTTTCCCAGTTGTTGGATGCAATCCTTTCTGTGCAAAATAGAATCTTTGGAGGGAAAAACTCCCGCGGAAAATTTTAGGCAAATAGAATTTTTTGCAGCCAAATCCCGAAATTTAATCCTCCCGGGAAGATCATCGCAATCTATACCAATATCCATTAAATGAGAAAAGGAATTTTTAAGACGGATTGAAAACAAATCTTCTGTGGAAACTCCACGCTCGTCCAGCATGGAAAGGTGACAATGGGAATCGCAAAGCATAAGGCGTCGGGCGGGATCGAACCGCCGCATAAAGGTTTTGCAGACCTCTCCCTTACCGCTTGGGTACGACGCCAATTTAATTTATTTTATCACATAAAAAAAACAATGTCAAGGGATTATCCCAAAAAAAGTCAATTTTTTTTATTTTGTGCCATTTTTAAAATTCCGAAGGCTTCATCTTTGGAAATTTCACAGAATTTTCCACTTTGCAGTTTCAACTTTTCGATTGTCAAGTTCCCCACGCGAAAACGCAAAAGTCGCTTTATTCGCACTCCGAAATGATTCAAAACATTGCGGATTTCCCGATTTTTTCCTTCCACGAGAACCACTTTCATTTGATTTGGCTTGATTTTTCTTGCAGAGACACATTTGTAGAACACATTTTCCACCCTAACGCCGCGGCAAAATCCATCTATAACCTCATCGGGGATGGGATAAACTGTTTCCACAAGGTACTCTTTTTCCACACCGTTGGACGGATGGGACAATTTCGCCGCGAAGTCGCCGTCATTGGTGAACAAAACCAGCCCTTCCGAATACATATCCAGTCGCCCCACATTGTACAAACGGACATTGAAATAATCTTTCAGTAAATCATAGGCGGTGGGACGGTCCATTTCGTCCGAAAGTGTGCAAACGTAGCCTTTCGGCTTATAAAGAGCCACGTAATGCATCTCGGTTTCGGGCTTTACCGGTTTTCCGTCCACAGTAACAAAATCGGAGGGAGAAATTTTCGTTCCCGGGGTCGAACAGACTTGACCGTTTACTTTCACACGGCCTTCTTCCATAATTTTTTCGGAAGCGCGCCGGGATGCAACCCCGCAGTGAGCCAAATATGTTTGCAATCGGATTTGATTATCGGGCAAGGGTGAACCTGCTTTCTTCCTGTTCGTCCAACTTGGGCAAATCGGCAATGCTGTTGAGACGGAAATATTTCAAAAATTCTCTTGTGGTTCCATACTGGATTGGTTTTCCGGGAATGTCCTTCTTTCCGACTTCTTTCACAAGGTTTCTATCCAACAAAATTCGCATCATGTTGTCCACACCCACTCCGCGGAAAGCTTCAATTTCGGCACGAGTTATGGGCTGTTTGTACGCAATTATGGAAAGGGTTTCCATGGCGGCCTTTGAAAGGCGATTTTCGTTTTTCTTCCCATAACGATCTTTCAGCACTGACCAAAAAGTCTTCTTGGGAACAAGCAAATATCCGCCGGAAATTTGTTCCAACTCAATTCCGTATTCATCCGATTGATATTTTTCCGTAAGGCGAGCTATGGATTCTTCCACAATGTCCTTTTCCAACTCGGAAATTTTACACAGAGACTGAATATCCAAAGGTTCGGATTCAAGAAACAGTATTGCTTCCAAAAGTGCAGCTTCGTTTTGCAAATTAAACTCCATAGTTACTCTTTTACAGGACAAATTTTTATATCGGCATACATTTTATTTTGAAAAATTCGTGCCCTGTCGAATTTAACAGCTTCCAACAATGCCATAAAAGCACAAACCACATCCATTACACTATTTTTCCGAACGATTAGGTCCGTGAAAAAACATTCTCCGCGGGTTTCAAACAATTCAAACATTAGGGCCGTTTTCTCATTGACGGTAACTTCCTCAAAGTTGTCGTAAACGCCCATTGTGTCATAGGATGATGCAATCTGGGTGAAAAGATTCAACAAATTCCAACTGTCCGCTGTTTCCCAAACGGTTTCGTCGTCGAAGGGCAAAATACGGTGGGATTTCTTTCGTTCCAATGACCAGGCTGCGGCATCTTCCGTCTGTTCCATAAGTTCCGACAGTTTTTTGAACTTTTGGTACTCAATAAGTTTTTCCACCAATTCGGAACGGGGATCTTCGATTTCTTCAACGGCTGCATCCTTGGGGTTGGGCAAAAGCATTCGCGCCTTTATGTACAAAAGATTTGCAGCCATTGCGTAAAAGTCTGAAAGAGTTTCCAGGTCAGGATCAACGGCATAATCCAAATATTCCAAAAACTGATCGGTTATTTCCGCAATGGGAATATCGTAAATATTCATGTCGTTGTGTTTTATCAAAAAATACAACAACGCCAGAGGATTTTCAAACTTCAATGTTTGATAAATCGCCCGTTTAGCAACAATTTCGGCAGACATTGCATTTACTTCGGAAAGGGATTTCATTTTTTCCTCCAATGAAAACTACGGATGCACCGCAAAATTTCAATATAATTATCGGAAAAAAGGAAAGCGGTCTTAAATCTTACAGCCCCTCCCCAAAGATGTTACAGCAGAACTCCTTCCGCTTTTTCGGATTTCGAATCGCCTTTTCCTTTTCGTTCTTCAGTCTTTTTCAATTTCTGTCCCGGAAACAGTTTTTCCCGCAGAGAATTTTCCAATTCCAATGTGTATTCGGGATGT
>JAFNZQ010000001.1 GCA_017382775.1 Spirochaetaceae bacterium | reverse complement strand
GCAACTTTTCAATTCGGTTTTGTAGCCTTTAGTCTGGGAAAAATTGGCACAAAGTTTTTTTGAACTCTTCCATTTGATTTTTGTATTCGGTTAGGAATTGATTTTCGTGGACGGTTCCTAAAACGGCGGTCATTTCTTCATTGTTGCGATAGGGTAGGGCGCGGAAAAAGTCATCGTAATCCCGTTTTCGCGATGTAAAAGCTGTGTTGAACATTTCCTCGCACACTGTCATTACATCGATTTTTACATCATTGTAAATTTCGGTTCCAAATTCGCGAATATTTTTGGAGTAAAGGGTTTCCAAAAGGAAAATTCCGTATCGGGCTTTGTAGTTGTCGTAATTTTTTTGGCATTCATCATAGAAAGCGTGAACTTCATTCCAGCGCTTAATCTTTCCGCTTTTGATATCGGAAAATAGTTTGTCGATTAGTTTTGCGGGAATGATTTGGCCTCCCACGTTCAGCCATTCCGTGTAAAGAGGGAGTTTTTGCATTTCATCCAGCACTTTCGCCGTAAATTTTTTCTCACCGCAATTTTGGTAGTATCGAATTAGACTTCGGACGGCAAAAAATTTTGTTATTTTCCGATATTCCTTGTACGCCAACGGGGCTTTCAGAATTTTTCCGGGGCTTTTCCGCTGCGTCCTTGGATCTTCCAAAACGATGGAACTATCCGGGTTTTGATGAAGGAAATTTTTCGCCGCTTGCAAATTGGGAGAATGTAATTCTCTGGCGGTTAACTCGATTATTCTGTCCAAGGAAAAGAGGACTTCTTGGATGGTATCCGGGGCCAAAGGGTCGGTTTCGATGTGCTGAACGATTTTTTGGCGCTTATCCCGCTTCAAAAATTTTGAATTGTTTCGGGCGATGGCAAACATATTGTATAAGAACCAATATGCCGGCGTAATGTTTAATTCACCGGTGGAATTGTTGATCCGAATTAGTGAAAATGGGTATGTTATGTTCAGCTCGTTTTGATACGACCCCTTTGAAATCAGACAAAAGGATGCGAAACGGCTGCTGTGCTTAAAGTCGCTGCAAAGTCCCGGCCAGAAACCGCGTCCGGCGATGATTTCGCCATCGGGGCTACGGGAATTGTGGTTTGAACCGATGGTGGCTCCCGCCGCAATATTGGATTGTCCCATTATGGTTGTCGCAATTAGGAAGGACGAGTTGTGATGCTGCTCGTGGAATGGGAAAATAAGGTTGCTTAAAAGTTCGCAGCAGGAGACGGTGGAATTATCGCCCAGCACCGAATTTATCAAACGGGCACCGTATTTTAATTGGCAGTTGCGACCGATTACGAATCGCACTGCAACGGCTTGATAAAAAACCTTGCTTCCGTAGCCTAAAATGCCGTTTACCATTTCCACGCCTTCACCGATTTGGGAGACTTCGTCGATGTTTGATAAAACCGTGATGTTTTTTAATTTTAGCGCGCCTTTTATGTAGGCAAAATCTCCGATTTTGGCGTCTTTAATTAGGAGTGTGTTTTTGATTACGGCGTTACTTCCCACGATTCCGTATGTGGGAATTGCCGGGTCGTGTTCGGCTTCGGTCATCGCCTTGAAGCAATCCATGAGTTTGGTGTCGTCTCGATATTTTGACCACAGGAAAGCATCAGCGGTAATCATTGATTCGAAAGCCAACACGCTCCGTTGTTCGTTTTCGTTGCAAACTGCTATATTCACTCGGACATTTTCGTTTTCGCCTTTTTTCAGCACTCCACAGCCGAATTTGGAGTGGTGAGTGCAACTCATTTCGTTTATGTTGAACAGCATTACGGAGTCGCCGATTTTGTAGTTCTCCAAGTAGCGGACGTTGCGTATGGCGCAGTGGTCGCCGATTACGCAGTTTCGCAACATGGAATCGTAGATGCCACATTCCAAGGTTAGGTCGTGATGACGCAAAAAGGCTTTTCGTAGTCGTCCCAGCACAACGGTTCCGGAAAATTCTACGGAACAAATCAGTTCCGGGTTGAAATCCAGTTTATGCACGAATACTTTTCCCCAGTCGGTACAGCGGCAGCCGTTTTTTTTCAGCACGGCAATTTCGTCGTCTGTTATGGGGCGTGAGGAGCGGAACATACTTTCATCGAAAACGTGTTCGGAATTTATTATTTCATGAAATTCTTCCGATCCGTCATCAAAAAACACTTTAGCCATACATAAATTATATCTGAATTTACAAAAAAAGTCAAGGTTTTCCCCGGACTTTTCTGCGAAGATAAGGAACTATTCGAAAAATTCGAATAGTTCCTCGTTTGATGAATTTTCCTTCGACGGGTTCAGGGGGCGGGCGTAGTTTGTGTTTCATCATGTGATTTTGCGGAAAAACGAACTATTCGAAAAATTCGAATAGTTGCCCGTGACTTCGTACCGGTGATTTCCCCAATTAACGGTCGCATTTTGTGTTGCATCACGGCGATTTTGTGGGAGAACGAACTATTCGAAAAATTCGAATAGTTGCCCACCGGGTTATTTCATGGAAATTTTGAGAAAATTTGAGTTGTTATATGTAACCGGTTGTCGAGGGAATTATTCCTTAACAGCCCACAATTCCATTTCGATTAGGTAACCCTCGGGTAATCCTGCCTGCACGGTTGTGCGAACAGGAAGCGGTTTTTCCGAAAAAAATTCACGATATATTTCGTTAAAACGTCCACAATTGGAGATGTCGCTCAAGAATACATTCACCTTAAAAACGTTGGACAGTGAACATCCGGCATCTGACAATCGGTCAATACAATTTTCCAATGTTTTTCTCACTTGGCAGTCAAATCCGCCATCCACCAGGACTTCGTTTTCATCTTCCCCCACTTGTCCGCACAATACAACCAATTTATCGGCTTTTATTTCCAATGCAGCGGAATAGGGATTTGCTGTTTCCGCGCTCATCAATTTTTTTAATGCCATTCGATCCTCCGAGGTATCAGTGTAGCATAAAATTTGCTTTTTGTCAACCCGGATTAACGGTATAGTCTCAAAAAGGTATTTCATCGGTGTCAAAAACGAACTATTCGAAAAATTCGAATAGTTGCCCACCGGGTTTGTGGCGTTGGGTGTTCTCAATGAACGGTCGCATTTTGTGTTGCATCACGGCGATTTTGTGGGAGAACGAACTATTCGAAAAATTCGAATAGTTGCCCACCGGTTTTGTGCCGTTGGGTGTTCTCAATTAACGGACACATTTTTTGTTGCATCACGGCGATTTTGCGGAAAAACGAACTATTCGAAAAATTCGAATAGTTCCTCCCTTGAAAGTTCTGCGTAAAATTAGGAAAAAAATGGGGAAAAAATATACTAAAAAAAACGAGTTTATCCCCTAAAACAGTGCATTTTTTTCAAAGTTTTAAATGTTTTTTAAACACTTTTTATGTATAATTTTCATATGAAATAGTCTTTTACGGAGGTTGTATGAAAAAGTTTTTTGCAGGAATAATTTTTCTTGCATTTTGCTCTCTTGTTTTGCCTGCTACTGATATGCGCCTCACAGCGACTGATGCTGTGCAGATGGCTCTCGAAAATAACATTTCGCTTAAACAGGCCCAAATCTCTTTTAATTCTCTGAAACGTCAAAAATGGACAAGCTATGGAGGTCTCATCCCTTCTGTGAATGGATCGTTCACTATCCATTCACCAAACGAAAAACCTGTGGCACCTCTTGCATATGATTACACTCTTTCCGCCGGAGTAAACATTTCATGGACCATAACACCTATGATGTTTACAAACATTTTTCAAGCAAAACTTTCCTACGATTCCGGCGAAATAAGTTATGAACAAGCAACTCGCTCCATCGAACTTTCCGTTCGCCAACTTTTTGCAAATCTTTTGTATCAATCCGCTTATGCGGAAGCCCAGGAGAAAAATCTTAAACTTTTGGAAGAGCAATACCGGCAGGCCAGTACACTTTACCGAAACGGTCGCACATCCGAATTGGACATGATGAGTGCCCAGGTTCGAATGGAAACCGCTAAGCCCTCCGTTTTGAGCGCACGAATTAACTACGACAACAATTTGGATCAGTTCAAAAACCTTTTGGGAATCCCTTCCGATACGAACCTTCTTCTTGACGGCGACCTTTCCGGCATTTTTGCCATCAAAGAAATTGATTTTTCCTCTCTAAGCGGAAAAAGTCTGGATGTAGCCGCCGCCGAACAGTCTTTGAAAATTGCAAAGTTCGGTCTTTTGGCTGCCAGAATAAATTTGTATTCTCCCGTAATTCAGTTGGGATGGGGATATCAACCCAGTGCCACCAACGAAACTCTCGACCAAGACTGGAAAGACGGCGGTTCTTTCTCTGCCACAATTTCCCTTTCGGTGGATAAATTTTTGCCCCTTTCCTCCTATTGCCAGCAGGTATTCAGTGCAAAAGACAATGTTCGCAATGCGGAATTGAATCTTTCAAATACCATAACGAATTTCCAAACTCAACTTTCTTCTTCCATGCGAACAATAATTCAGTCACGCCAGGCGGTGGAAAGTTTGAAATCCAGTTATGAGCTTTCCGAAAAAACCTTGGAAATGACTCGTATTGCATACAACAGCGGTGTTAAGGATTATTTGTCCTTGCAATCCGCCACGGATTCCCGTCTTCAATCGGAAGTTGCATTGCTTCAAGGCGCTTTGGGATTGTTTGTAAGCATTTTGGATTACGAAAATAAATTGAACTTGCCTTTCGGTACCATCAGTTCATTAGCTGTTCCTGCCGAATCGAATTAAAAATGGATATTTAAGGAGTTTTAAATGAATAAGAAAATTTTTCCGAGGCTTGTTTTTCTTGGAATTGCCGTTGCTTTTGTTTTCACTTCTTGTGGCGGAAAAAAGGCTTCCGCCATGAAAAACCCCGAAGAGACCGTTTTCACTGTTCGGTCTGAAACCGTTTCCAAAGAGGAAATTACCACCTATATCGATGTTCACGGCGATATTGAAGCCAAGAATAAAGTGGATATTTATCCCGATATGGCGGGAACTCTTGTGAAACTCCCAATCGTTCTGGGAACTAAGGTTCAAAAGGGCCAGATGGTTGCCCAGGTGGATCCTTCGGCACCGGGAATGCGGTACACTCTCAGTCGTGTAAACGCTCCGATTTCCGGCTCCATTGTGTCTGTCCCCATGCAAGTTGGTGCGAAAGTCAGCACAGCAACTCCCATTGCCACAGTCGGTGATACAAGTCGGTTGCAAATAAGCACAAGCGTTGCCGAACGCTATGTTGGAATTTTACAGGAAGGTCTCGTGGGAATGGTCAGTCTCGAAGCTTATCCCGATGAAACAGTCCCCGCAAAGGTTGTTCGAATTTCACCCCTTGTGGATCCCATCAGCCGAACCAAACAAATTCACCTGGAATTTGACGAATTCGACGAGCGAATCAACGCCGGAATGTTTGCTAAGGTTCGTCTTTACATAAAAACCATCCCCGATGCAACAGTTGTTCCCTCCTTGGCTGTTCAAATCTCCCTTGATGAACACATTGTTTACGTTATCAACGGAAACCGAGTTGAACGCCGTGTTGTAAAGGTTGGCGAAACCGTTG
>JAFNZQ010000127.1 GCA_017382775.1 Spirochaetaceae bacterium | reverse complement strand
CAATAATCATTAAAAGAAGAACAAAGGTGTAGGAAATAAAAATGTGGGATAAATCCATTATGCAACATAGGGCAACAACAACGGAAAACAATGTGGGTAGGGAAGTCATAAAAAATTGTGGGAAGAGGGAAAACTTGGCTTTTGCCATGTTGTGGATTTCGTCGGCGCACAAAAAAGTAACGACAACAATCAGTAAATTAAGACAAAGATGGTTGAAAAATGGTAGCCAAATAACCCCAAGGATTACCGGAATACCTACAATAAAAATTCCCAATCTCGATATAAGTTTACTCATTGCGCATCTCCAAATCGGCGATTCCTTGAAGCAAAATCCGAAAGGGAGTTTAGAAATTCCTCTTCGGAATAATCCGGCCACAAGGTATCACAAAAAAACAATTCGGCGTAGGCGGCTTGATAAAGCAAAAAGTTACTTAAACGTTTTTCGCCGCCGGTACGAATTATAAAATCAATTTCACGGGGAAGGTCCAAGGCCTTGAAAATTCCTTCTTCGGTAATTTCCAAACCTGATGCAACCAGTTTTTTTGTAGCCCGGCAAATTTCGTTCCTTCCACCGTAATTTATAGCCAAAACCACGGTCATTCCGGTAAAACTATCCGTATCCTTTTCGGCTTCTTGAATTTCCGATTGCAAATCCGTCGGTAATGCGGATAGATCCCCAATGTGGCGAATACGAATATTATTTTCCTTATAAAAGTCGTATTCACCACGCAAATGTTTTTTCACAAGGGCGAAAAGAAATCCCACCTCGTCCTGTGCTCGCTTCCAGTTTTCCGTGGAAAAAGTGTAAAGGGTTAAACACTCCACACCTGCATCGGAGGCGGCTCTGACGATTCGTTTCGCAGCAGTAAGGCCTTCGCTGTGTCCCGCACTTCGAGGAAGATTTCTTTTCTTTGCCCATCGACCGTTTCCATCCATGATGATTCCCACGGATTTGGGGAAACGGTCTTTTAATTCAGGATTTTGCTTTTCCAAATCAGCTTTCCATTATTTCCTTTTCTTTTTCTTCAAGAATTTTGTTAATTTCGGAAATAAATTTATCTGTTGATTTCTGCAAAGCATCTTCCACGGATTTCAATTCGTCTTCCGTGATTTCTCCGTCTTTTTGAGCCTTTTTCAAAGCATCGTTACCGTCTCGGCGAATGTTGCGAATGGCAACACGGCTGGTTTCGGCAGTGGCTTTGGCCTGTTTGGCAAGTTCCTTTCGGCGATCGGCAGTCAAAGGCGGAATTGAAATGCGGATAACCTTGCCGTCATTGGCGGGATTTAACCCCAAATTTGCCTTTTGGATGGCCTTTTCGATTTCGCCGATAATGCCTTTGTCCCAAGGAGTAATTACCACAAGCCTGGCTTCGGGAATGGCAACATTGGCTACCTGACTGAGGGGTGTGGCCTCTCCGTAGTAATCCACGCGAACCTTATCGAAAAGAGAGGCAGAGGCCCTACCGGTACGAATGGATGAAAACTCATCCTTCAATGCGGCAATGGATTTCTCCATTCGCTTGACGGCATCATCATGTGTACTCATGGAAGGCTCCTTATTTTCCGAGAACAAAATGAACAGCTTTTTCTACGGTAATTTTTGCACCGCAAGAATTTGCCACTTCGGCAATTTTCTTTTCAACGCTCATTTTGTCATCTTTAACAAACATCTGATCCATGAAACAAATATCTTTCAAAAGTTTGTTCAATTTGCCTTCAACGGCATTTTTTTGTACATTTTCCGGTTTATCAGCCATCTGTTCGGCAACCAAGGAAGCGAAAATTTCTCGTTGTTCGTCCAAATAGGCCTGACTCACATCTTCCTTCTTAACATAGGCGGGAGTGAAGGCAGCCAAGTGGAGACAGCAGTCGTATGCCAACTGTTTGACAGCCTCATTGTCCTTGGCAGAAGCGGGATCAACTTTGAGTAAGGTAACGGCAACGGTTTTTTTGTCGCTGTGGATGTAGCTGGCAGCAGCGCAGTCAGCGGGAATTTCCACATAAGCAACTCGTTTGAGAGCCATGTTTTCCCGTGTTTTAGTGGCAACATCGGTAACCAAGGCGGTTAAAGAGTCATCGGCTGCGTTCTTTTTGTTTTCCAAAACCTGTTGGGCGATTTTTTCACCGCAAGCAATGAAGTCTTCGTTTTTGGCAACAAAGTCTGTTTCGCAGGTAAGTTCCGCAATGGCAACTCCGCCATCGTTTTTTGCCAAGAAGAAGCAACCTTCGTCTGTGGCACGGTCTGCACGCTTCTGCATTGCGGCAAGGCCTTTTTCTTTCAACAACTTGATTGCGGCAGCTTCATCTCCACCGCATTCTTCCAAAGCTTTTTTGCAATCCATCATTCCTGCGCCTGTTTTTTCACGCAGGGCTTTTACATCACTAGCACTAATTGCCATAAAATTCTCCTTAAAAAAGATTAGTTATAAATTTCTTCGTCATCCTGGTCGTCGGAAGCGTTTTCATCTTCATCCTTGATTTCCGTGGGGGTGTAGTTAGCATAGTCTTCGATTACAACCTCATGGGAATGGGAATTGCTGGCATCGCTGAAAACTTCATCATCGTCGGAAAGACTTTCAATAATTTTAAGACCGTTTTCGTTGTCTGCTTCCACAACAGCGTTGGCAATAATGGATGTGAAAAGGGAAATTGCGCGAATTGCGTCATCGTTTCCGGGAATGGGATAATCGATGTGTTGGGGATCGCAGTTTGTATCCACAACGGCAACAACGGGAATACCCATTCGGTTAGCTTCTGCCACGGCGATAGCCTCTTTGTGGGGATCGATAACAAAGAGAATTCCGGGGAGAGAATTCATGTTTTTGATTCCGCCCAGGTTTTTTTCCAATTTTGCTCGTTCTTTCTGAATGTTTGCAATTTCTTTTTTGGTGAGATTCAATGTTTCATCGATTTCCATCTTTTCCAATTTCTGCAAACGGCGAAGGGAATTTTTGATGGTTTCAAAGTTGGTGAGCATTCCGCCCAACCATCGATTGTTGACATAGTGCATTCCGCAACGAGTTGCTTCTGCCTCAATGGCTTGATGAGCCTGTTTTTTTGTTCCGACAAACAGAACTTCTTTGCCGGCAGCAGCGGTTTTTCGAACTGCTTCGTAGGCATCTTTGATTGCAACAATGGTTTTCTGCAAATCAATGATGTGAATTCCATTCCGTTCGGCGAAGATGTACTTCTTCATCCGCGGATTCCAACGTTTAACCTGATGTCCGAAATGAACACCGGATTCCAAAAGACTTTTCATGGTAACAACAGCCATGTCCTCTCCTTGCGAATTTTCCCAAGTGGGGAAAATTCTCCATTCTCTAAATCTCGTCGCAATGACGGAAAATTAAGTTTTTTAGACCGAAGCCAAAAAACAGTAAAAACCAAATTACAATAAGTTGTAACCTTGCTGGTGCAAAATAGTGTACAACTCTGCCACGGGAAGCCCCACCGCCGCCGTCCAGTTACCGATTATTTTTTTCACAAAAAATGCGGCACGACCTTGGATGCGATAGGCACCGGCAACACCGATCCATTCATTGGTGTCGAGATAACTCTCGATTTCCCGATCGGTCAGTTTAACAAAAGTTATATCATTCTTAACCGTATGAGTACTCATTTGCAAAGTACTTCGGTTGTATACAGAAATTGCGGAAAGTACACCGTGATTCTTCCCTGACCACATTCGCAATAAATTTCTTGCTTCATCACGGTTTGCGGGCTTTCCGTAATACTTACCTTCAAATGCCACAATTGTGTCAGCAGCCACGATGAATTTCGCCTTCTCTGCCGCCGGGACAAGTCGATCTTTCACACTTATAATTTTCTTTTCGGAAAGAAAACCCGGAATTTTTTCTATGGGTAAAAGAGGATCCACATTTTCATCACAAATAGGCGTCTGTGCAATAAAATCAATTCCCAATGCTTGGAGTATTGCCTTTCGCCTTGCCGAACCTGACGCTAACACTATCATATCACGAGAGATAGAGGATTCGAACCTCCCACCTTCGCCTCCGGAGGGCGACGCTCTATCCAAATGAGCTAATCTCTCAACGGTGGGTATTCACTAACTATACACAGACGTTGTATCATATAACAAAAAAAAAGTCAAGTCTTTTTACGGAAAAATGCCGGAATTTTTTGCTTAAAAAGGGTATTTCAGTAGGTTAGTTTGCCTGCTACGGATATTTTGGGAACTATGCGGAAAACAGAATCGGGATAACTTTCAAAATTAAGTGCGGCGTTGAAGAGCAGGCTCACATTGGTGTTTATGTCGATGGTGAGTTTGTGGGATATTCCAAAATTTTGAGAAATCTCCTTTGAGACTTCGTGGATGGAATATTCCAGTGTGTTTGATCGCCGCAATCTAATTCCGCCCATATTTACTTTGGGGAAAATCTTTGAAAAAATTGCGGTTAAAAAAGATTGGAGAACATCCCTTTCCCACAAAACATTGGCGTTAACATTGAAGTCCAAATTTTGCTGCACCGCGTAATAAAGGGAAAATCGAATAAAATCCACACGGTTGAAAAAAAGGTAAATAAACAAATTCGAGTTCAGAGTCCAATCTTTTAAGTTTTTTTCACCTTGTTCAAATTTCATCTTAAATGAATAATTTTGGACAATTTCATCCTGTTCGAAAAAATCAAAAAGTCGTACTTTGCTGAAACGCCCCAAAACATTGAATGAGGTAAAATTCAGTGAAAAATCCGTGGTGTATAAATCCGTAAAATCACTTGATGATGAAATAATGTCGCGATAAACATTGACAGAAGCCTTTGTCGGTATGCATAAATCCCATAAAGTCCCCTTGGGAAGAGTTGTCCACAAAAATTGATATCGGGAATTGTAAAATAACCTTTGTGTTTCCATATCTTTGTTAGCGGAATTTATTCGTTCGGTCAACTGTGAATCGAACAAATCGAAAAAAATTGCCTCATCGAAGGTCCACTTTTGGGAAGGAAGAATCTTAAAATAAATTTCGGCATCTTCAAGATAAGAACCACCATTCGCCGGCTTTAATTCTTCCGACCCGGTGGTTTTCGTCCATGTGAAGGAAAATTCATTGTCTCCTAGGGTGAAGGGCAATTTTATGCTGAAATCCGTGTTGTTTTTTTGGAGAAAATCCGATGCGGCACGGTAGGTGGTATAGGCTTGAATGGTCATTGAAGGGAAAAAATTAATTTTGGAAAGCTTCAATGAGGGAGTGAACGAAAATTTGGTATTTCGATAAGTTGCATCGGAACTTCCCGCAGAAAATTGAAGTTTGGAAAGGGACACATAGGATTCGCCGTAATTTGTGGGATTTTCCTCATCATCGAAGAGGGTTAGTGCCTTCTGATTCTGTGACGCCCCCAGTTCAAATTTGAATGAAAGGGTGTCATCTCCCAAGGGAAGGGCAATTTCCGTTATATTATTCAAATTTTGTTTGGTATACATTCCGTTTCTGCTTCCCGATGCGGCGATTGTGGTATAAACGGGCCGTCTTAACCTGGGAACATAAAGTCGCAAAAAATTGTTTTTTTCTGAATTGTTGCCCTCATTGCTGAAAGCAAAATTTTCGCTGAAATTAACCACAGGTGGGGAAAAGGAAAATCCGTGTTCCATCCCCGACAAAATACCCTCTTCTTCTGCATCGCGATAAAGGGCCATATTCATTGAAATTCCCGCTAAAACCATGGATGCGGAGGCTTCTCCGGAAAAAGAAACCTTGTTTTCGCCGTCAATTATGGAATCCTGAATCACCCCGGAAGCCTTAATGGATGGAGATGAGAGCAAGGTGAAATCATTTATTTTCAAAACCGTTCCCGACTTTTCCCAACCCACCGATAAGGTATCGCTGACAAGATATTGTCGCATATTTTCTTCCAAATAAAATTCGGAGAAAAAAAGCTTTTTTGGCGAATTTACGCTTAATGGTCTTATTCCGATGGTAAGGAAAGTGGGGGCATCCATGGTGTCGTCATAATTGAAAGTTGCCTCATTGGCGGCTAATGTTCTGCCATTCACCGAAACGGATTTATTATCCAAATTTAGGGTTACCTTTTGCCATTTTCCATCTTGGGAAAGGGATTTGAGGAAATCGCCAAAAAGGACGAGGTTGGCGACATCCTTTTTCATTCCGGATTTTTGCCTTGCAAAATTTATGTAAACATCGTCAAAATCCGTTGCAGGCGGACAATAAATGTAAAATCCCATAATTTTGTAGGAAGAAAAAGGCACTTCATTTATGTTTTTCGTAAATTTGATGTCACTT
>JAFNZQ010000126.1 GCA_017382775.1 Spirochaetaceae bacterium | reverse complement strand
GCGTAACCGATACCGATCCAATTCCCTTTTACGAATTTTCCGGAAACGAAGCCGTCTTTGACGCCATTTACGAGCCGGAAGAAACGCCACTGCTCCGCCGAGCACGCCTTGCAGGCTGTAAAACACAAAACGGCCTGTCCCTTTTTCACTACCAAGCGGAAGAGCAATTTAATCTGTTTCGAAACATTTAATTGCGACTGCGGAAAGGACAGTTTCGTCTTTGAGAAATCACCGTGAAGGGAGAAGATTGCCGTTCCGAATTTTAAAGGCCGTCGTATACGGATTCAATATCGGGATCGTTGGCGAAAAGCACGGAACAGGACGCGTTTGCCATAATTTGCTTGTATGTGGGAGAAATGGATGCATCCTTGGCGGCTTTCTGACGGCGACTTTCACCCAGTATAATCAGTTGCACATCCTCTTGTTCCGCCAAACTTACCACCTCGGACCAAACGGCACCTTCCACCAAATGGGTATGCACCGAAACGCCCTTGGCACTACCCAATTTTTTGGCGAAATCCAGGTATTTTTCACCGTCAGCGGTTAAGGCCTTTTCGTAACCATCGGATTCTTCTTCGATGAAAAATTTGTTTAAAGTCAGCTGCTTCAATGTGGTTGTATCCACAACGAAAACCGCGTGTAATTCCAACTGATAGTTCTTGGCCAAAACGATGGCATATTGAACTGCCTGAATTGAGGAAGTGGTTCCGTTTATGGCAACAAGGATTCGCTTAAAATATTTTTCCATCATTCCTTCTTCCTTTTTCCGGATTTAAGAGCTTTCAGGACAAAAACATTCTCCCTTTCTCTTTCCTCCAGAACATTTTCGATATAAGTTTTCGTTTCTTTCGCCTGGGGAATAACCACCTTTTCCAAGGCATTAACTCGTCGCTGATTCTTTTTAATTTCCATGGCAAGTCGCCATGCTATGGTACGAATTGACGCCAAATCGGTGAGTAATTCCAAAAGTTTGAAAAACTCCACGGAAACGGCACTGGTTTGCGCATAGGAATCCAACATGGAAAAGAACACATCCTGTTTCACCGGTTCGGCTTCCAAGGTGGAAAAGGACATACCGGCAATGGAGGTTTTTTTCTCCTCGAAGGAAAAATCATAATGGACAGAAGATGCAAGACGCTGTATTTCCGTACCGCCGGCCACCAAGAAAAGTTTTTTCAACTCTCCATAACTTTTTTCCACCTGCTTGTTCACGGACTTTTCAATTAACTTGATTTTTTCCACCAAAGTCATCAGTTCCATGAGCAAAATGTCGCTTTTTTGATGAAGCAAATTGTAACCGGAAGAGGCAACGGAAAGCTGCTCTTTTGTGGCCAAGAGATTCGATTTTGTGGGCGCAACATTGATTTTTGCCATTAGCCTTCTTCACCTAAATATTTTTTTATCAACTCATCATCAATGCGATAAAGTTCGTTCCGAGGTAATATGGAAAGAATTTGCCACGCCAAGTCCAAAGTCTCTTCCACGCTGCGATTTTCCCGTTCACCTTGACGAATAAATTCCTTTTCGAATTTTTCACCGAAAACCATGTATTTTTTATCGTTTTCGGACAGTTCATCTTCGCCGATGATTGAAGCAAGACCGCGAATACTTTTAACCTTGGAATAGGCCGCGAAAAGTTGGTTGGACACGTCTTTGTGGTCATCTCTGGTCATTCCCTCGCCGATTCCGTCTTTCATAAGGCGAGAAAGGCTGGGCAACACATTTATGGGCGGGAAAATACCGGCTGCGAAAAGTTCCCTATCCAAAGTGATTTGCCCCTCGGTGATGTAACCGGTAAGGTCGGGAATGGGATGACTTACGTCATCGTTGGGCATGGTTAAAATCGGTATTTGGGTGATGGACCCCGGAGAAGTGGATACTCTACCTGCCCTTTCGTACAATTCGGCCAAATCGGAATAAAGATAGCCGGGATAGCCCTTTCGTCCGGGAACTTCTCCGCGAGTGGTGGAAATTTCCCGTAGGGCTTCACAATAGTTGGTCATATCGGTCATAACAACCAAAACGTGCATTCCCTTCTCGAAAGCAAGATATTCCGCAGCCGTAAGGGCGCAACGTGGCGTAATAATTCGCTCAATGGATGGAGCATTGGCCAAGGAAAGGAACATCACCACCTTGGATAAAACTCCGGATTCCTCAAAGGATTTAACGAAAAACTGGGAAACATCATGTTTAATTCCCATTCCGGCAAAAACCATAACGAAGTTTTCATCGCCGTCGCCACCCTTTATTTTGGCCTGACGGATTATTTGTGCCGCCAATCTGTCATGGGGCAATCCGCTGGAACTGAAAACCGGCAATTTTTGTCCCCGCGTGAGACTGACCATGCCGTCAATGGCGCTTATTCCCGTCTGAATAAAATCCTTGGGATACACTCGTGCATAGGGATTGATGGGATAACCGTTTACGTTTATCTTTTGGGATGAAATAATGGGAGCAAAACCGTCGATTGGCTCACCCAATCCATTGAAAACCCGTCCCAAAAGTCCGTCACCCACTCGCAACTCCATTGGGGAACTTAAAAATTCCACTCGGGTATCGTCCAAGGAAAGGCCTGTGGTGGAGCCGAAAACCTGCACCACGGCATATTTTTCCGACAAATCAATGACGCGACCGGTACGTTTTTCACCGAAACGGTCACGAACAATTACTATTTCCCCGAAAAATACATCGTCCTTGCGTTGGGCGATGATAATCGGTCCGTCAACAGAAGAAAGCCCTTTGTACTCTAAACCTTTCATGCCTCACCGCCTTTCTTGTAAATCTTGCCTAAATTTTCAAAATCGGTTTCCATCTTGGCTTCTATCACCCTAATTC
>JAFNZQ010000125.1 GCA_017382775.1 Spirochaetaceae bacterium | reverse complement strand
GGGCGTGGACGGTGCCACGGTGGACCGTCAGCGAGACCTTGTCCAGTGCTTTGACGCCCGGGAACGTCTTGCTGATGTCCGTCATCTGCAGCAAAACTTCCTGTTGCATATCACATTCCAAATCCATACGTTATCGGAAACCTTGGACACGTCATCTCGCTCGTCGTCGAATTCGTCCTGTATGTTTCCCACAATTTCTTCGATGATGTCCTCCAAGCAGACAATGCCGGAAACGCCACCGTATTCGTCAATGGCAATGGCAATGTGTACATGGCGACGCTTAAATTCCCGCAAAAGGGTATCGATGCGTTTTGACTCGGGAACGAAAAAAGGTTTTCGCATAACTTTTTCGATGTTAATTTCCTCACCCTTGGTAAGGGCTGAAATTAAATCTTTAATGTGCAAAATTCCCACCACATTATCGATTGATTCGCTGTAAACCGGAAAGCGGGAAAATTCGTGCTCGCAAAATTTTTCCAACAATTCTTCTTTTGTAAGAGAAACAGAAACAAAGTCCACATCGATTCTGGGAACCATCACTTCCTTTACGGAAGTTTCCGATAAATCCTCTATTCCCTGAATCATATCTTCTTTTTCTTCTTGAAGAATTTCTTCTTGTATATCGCCTGCACTTTTATGATAGTGCTCATCTTCGTTTTTTTTGAATAAATTTTCTAAAAAACTCATATATATTCCTTCTTTAAATTATATCACATTTTTTTTACCGTGTCAAGCAAAAAACCTCCTACATGGGGAAAAAACCTGCTTTTTTCCGCGGTTGAAGAAAAAGGGAATTGACAAAACCGAAACTTTCAGATACAATATTTTGCGATGAAAAAATTTCTGTCACAAATTATCAACGATTTACAAATTTTGTCTCGACGGGGGGATTTCGATCCCGAAATTGAAAGCCTTTGCTTTGATTCCCGACAAGTGGAAAAAAATTCCCTGTTTTTCGCCCTGCCCGGAACTCACACCACCGGAAATAAATTCATTTCCCAAGGGATAGAACGGGGAGCGGTGGCAATTATTTTTGAAGGAGACCTTGATTTTACTCCCTTTGAGGATGTAATTTCCCAAGGAAAAACGGTTTTTTTGCAAGTAAAGTCGGCAAGAAAGGCCATGGCACCGCTTTCTCTGGCATTTTTTGATTTTCCCGCCCAAGAAATGACAATTTACGGCGTAACCGGCACCGAGGGAAAAAGCAGCACCGTTTTCTTTATATGGCAATTACTGCGACTGGCAGGGAAAAAGGCCGGTTTCATCTCCACTGTGGAATTTTCCCGTGGGGACGATGAAGAGGCCAATCCGGAACATCAAACCACGCCGGAAGCCACCATTGTTCAGGCAAAATTACGGGAAATGGCAGACAACGGATGCAGCCATGCTGTGGTGGAATCATCCAGTCACGGCCTTTCTCGGGAATTAAACCGATTGGGTGGTATAGACTTTCATGCTGCGGCCTTTATGAACGTAACCCACGAACATTTGGAATTTCACGGAACCTTCGAAAAATACCGTGACGATAAATGCAACCTCTTTCGAGCCTTGGATTCCCAAGGAATTGCCGCGGTAAATTTAGACGATCCGTCGGCGGAATATTTTGCCGAAAACACCGATGCAACTGTGGTGGGATTTGCCACAAGGCTTCCGAAAAAGGTTCCGGGAAAAATCGGAAAATTCCTTTTGATTGAAAATTTAGCGGAAAATTCCTTTTCCCCCACTTCCACGGTGGTTTCTTGCGACGTGAGTGTGCGTTCCCGCCTTTGGACGGATAAAAACGCCCCCGAAGATCCGAATTTATTTGGAGAAACCGGTAATTTTCGGTTGGAAATACCATTTGCCGGTACTTTCAACGCTTACAACGTGGTGGCAGCCATGATTTTAATTTCCCATCGAGAAAAAATTTCTTTCCGGGATTTATCGGTTTTGGCAAAGCAACTACGTCCGGTGAAAGGACGGATGACGGAAATTTCCATGGGACAAAAATTTTCGGTCATTGTGGATTATGCCCATACGCCCTCATCCTTTGAGCAAATTTTTCCATCCGTTAGGAAACGTTGTTCCGGAAAACTCATTGCCCTTTTCGGTTCCGCCGGGGAAAGGGACGTTCAAAAACGTTTTACACAAGGGAAAATTGCCGCCGATTACAGCGATGTGGTGATTCTCACCGATGAAGATCCCCGTGGAGAAGACAGCATGGCCATTTTGGACATGATAGCCCAAGGATGTGCCCAATCGGAACGAGCACCCAAGGCAGGCGACAACCTCTTTTTAATTCCCAATCGGGTGGAAGCCATAGAAAAGGCCTTTTCCCTAGCCCAAGCCGGGGATATAGTACTTCTTTTGGGAAAGGGACACGAAAATTCCATAATCGGAAAGGACGGTGCCCTTCCCTACGATGAGATTACTGCCGCAAAAACGGCTTTGAAAAAAATTGTTTTGTAAAAGGGCTCTATCGTTTAAAAAGACCGGAAAGCAGCCCTTTGGACTTGGCACCGGGACGAATCCAACCGCGTAATGGCGACGAATCCGCTTCATTCAGGAATGAAAACAGCCAGGCTGCGAAAACGGCTTCTGCGGAGCCATCGTCCTGCACCAAAGTTACCCCCACATTTCCGCTATCCTTTAAGTCGCCGCACACGCCTTCCGCAAAATTTTTGAACGCACCTTGAGCCATGGCAATGGGCGTTGTAATGGCAGTTTCGTGATTGGATTCTTTTGCGGAAACATCAAACAGTTCCCCGGGCCTTAACACGAACACAATGCGGCCGCGACCGTTTTTCTTGAAAACTCGCTCCACTTCCTTGTACATATTGATGTAACTCATCAAGAAGTTTTCCATGGTTCGAATGTAGGCAGGAACTTCCCCATCTTCCAAAAGGGCGGCCAAACGGTTGGCATCAAATATGAAGATGACTTCATCCGGCACGGAAACTTGGTTGCACACCGTCAACAAGGCCGTCCGTGCGGAAATGGAGCTGTTTTTTTTCCAAGGAACGTATGTGATTTCTCCCGCCGGCATTTCGGGAGGAGTTTCGCAAGTGGTAAAAACACGTCGACCGGAACTCTCTGCCGCCGCTAAAAAATCTGTGGCATCTTCAAATTCCAGTCCCACAACAAAAACCGTTTTCTGCATATTATCCGCCATTTATGAAACTTGTACAACTTCCGTAACTTCGGGGATTTTTGCTTTTAGTGTTCGTTCCACACCTTGTTTTAAGGTCATTGTGGCCATGGGGCATGATCCGCAAGCACCCACCAAACGTACCAAAACCTTTCCGTCGTCCTGTAATCCCACAAATTCCAAATCCCCACCGTCAGCCTGCAACTGAGGACGTATTTCATCCAAAACGCTTTTAACATTCTCTTCGAAAGTCATAAATTCACTCCTAAAATTTCCGGCAGATTAAGAGCCATCAAAACTGATTCAAAATCTGTGGGCAATGTAAACTCGTCCGATTATACCATACTTTCGAAAAAAAATCAAGAGAAAATCGGGAAATTTTCCGGAAAAATTACTGTTTCAGAATTTTTTCCCCGTTCAAAGTGCGAGGAATGTCCATGTAAATTGCGGGCGCAAAACGGCCGTCGGGATTTACGGAATATTTGCTGTTTTGAGAAGCCAAGTTTCCGGTGGGAAGACGAATTAGGGTGTCGGGATTTCGCGTCATTGCATCCCATGCACGGGCGGATTCTGCAAAATTCACCATGGCCTTGGCAATTTTTTCGCTATTGCCCGTTTCCTGTGCCAAGTTGTACATCACCACACCGTAATTGTTGGTGGCGCGCATATAATTGTCTGCCAATTCGGCATCGTCAATTCGTAATTGAGGCAACACCACACCGCGACGATTTTTTTCTTCCGTTAATTCTTCCAAAAGTCGTTCATAGTAACCTTGGGCGGCAAAATTGTTGTCACGCAAATGCAATGCGTTGGCCAAGGCCAGTAACACAGACGTATCACGAGGCGTTTCGATTACCGCATCGGTGAAGGACAGCAGTGCCAAATCGTAATTTTCGTGGGCATATTGGATGTATCCAATTCTGTACTGAATTGAGGGTGTGATGTTTCCCTGTTTCATGGAATTTTGATAATTCAACAGCGCTGCATCCAAATCGCCGGAGATAAAGTAGTCCAAATCTGCCAGGTCGGAATAAAGTTTTCCGATATTTTTGTTCACGGGAATGTTTCCATACACGGATTCGGTTTCGTACATGTTAATTCCCTTTACAAACTCTTCTTCCGCCCGCAAATATTCACCGGAATCGCGATAGAGTTCCCCTAAAAGTCGGTATGAATCGATGTTTTGAATGAGTTGCCGCCGATTTTTCGTGGAAATGTTTCCGAAGGTACGCAGCGCAATTTCCAACTGTGCCTGTGCCATGGACGGATTTTCCGTTTCGATGAAGTATCGCGACATGTTATATTGGGGTTCCGGATCGGCGGGATTGGCCAACACGGCTTTTTCCAAAATGCTTTTTACATCTTCTATGTAGCCACGCAGGTATTCATCCTTGGGTGCGATTTCGCCGTAGAGTTTTTCCAACAAATATGCTCCCAACTCGCTTAAATCCTGGGGAGATAACCGCTCCTTTTCCTTTTTCGTCTCTTCTTCGTAAAAGTAATTTTTTATGGGCAACACGTTATTCAACTGGTCTGTGCGAATGAAATATCGCATCATTCGGGACAAGGTTAAATCATTT
>JAFNZQ010000012.1 GCA_017382775.1 Spirochaetaceae bacterium | reverse complement strand
TTATCTTAAAAACAGAAATTTTCCGCCCATGGTTCCCGCAGTACTTTTTACCGTTAAATCCCGATTTCGTATGGAAAACATACTTTTTTCCGCAGGAGCCCTTTTTCTCATGTTGCTTTTTCCCTTAATTTTCCAATCTGTGCCCGCTTCCAACCCGGCTTCTGATGTGAAAATTCCCGTTCCCGTTTCCCAAGGAATTGAAAACACGGATGCAACAACAATTAGCCATGAAGAAGTTGTTCAAGCATATTTTAAGAAAAAAGTTTTTCCATTTCGTAAATTAAAGGAAACAATTTCCGATGAGACGGCATATCATTCTTCCGGGTTTGATGAATATGGGAAATTATCCCTTATTCCCACGAAAACATTTGTCTATAATGCTGATTTCAAAGATGATACAATTTCTAAAATCACGTCCTCCACAACTCCATCCATCGCTAAACTTGTTTTTTTACAGGATGATATTTTCGCAATAAAATTCAAAAATAGTTCGAAAAAAATCAAAAATTTTGTCTTGACTACTAGACATTTTTTAATTTTTGTGGTATCATTATGTGTACTGTTTTGGGGAATTTTTAGCGATCATGATTTCAATAAAAAAGCTTGTAAGAAAATCGGACATTCGTTACGATAAGGTTGTAAATGCTTGTCTTTCTCACGAGGTAATCGTTCCTTTGGAAGTGGCGGGTAGGGAATGTTCCGTCAAAATTTCTCCCAACGATGTGGTAAAGGAAGGTGAGATTATCGCCACCGATAGGGTTTCCGGTTTCAACATTCATTCTCCGGTCCCCGGCGTTGTGGATTCCGTTTATGAACATATTATGCCCGATGGAAAACTCACTCCCTGTGTGAAAATTCGCTTAAAGGGTGAATTTTCTTTTTTGGGAAAAATAAAAAAAGAAGCTGACTATAAAAAGTTCTCCCAAAGTCAACTCACCAGAATTATCGCGACTAAAGGAATTAGCAATACTTTCTCCGGAACCGTTCCCCTAATAGACGAGATGGCAAATCCCAATAACGTGCCTCGCAATCTCATCGTTCGTCTTTATGACGGTGATCCCACCTGTTGTATTGACGGATTTGTTACTCACCGTTTTTTCGACAAGGTGTACATCGGCGCTTTGCTCACCGCTAAAGCAATGGATGCGAAATCCGTTATTTTCGTTACAGATGAACATTTGGAGCCTCCCACACCACCTGCCGACGTGGATTTGGGCATAGAAGTGCACTTTTCTCCGATGAACATATCTTACTATCAATGTGCCGAAAAAAAGGAAATTATCCAAATAATAATGCACAGTAAATTGAAAAAAAGTGCCACAGACCTTTCCTTTGACGATTTAGCCATTGACAGTGTTACTGCATTGAGTGTTTTTGAAGCAGTCTGCTACGGCAAGCCCGTTCTTGACCGATACGTTTTGGTTTCCGGTGATGCTGTTAGGACGCCGGAAATTTTTAATGTGAAAATTGGAACTCCCATTGAAAATTTGTTGCGTTAATGTTCC
>JAFNZQ010000124.1 GCA_017382775.1 Spirochaetaceae bacterium | reverse complement strand
CTCTCAAACCAATCACTGTCTTTACGAAATCCTTTTGAAGCACCAGGATGGGCAGCTGAAATGTGAAATTCCCGTTATTATTTCCAACCACAGCGATTTGGCCACCGTGGCAACGGATTTTCACATTCCATTTTATCACGTGGACACTTTGAAGGGCAAAGAGGCTTGCGAGGCTGATATTTTCCGCATTTTGGATGAGTATCAAATCGACTTGGTTTGCATGGCTCGTTATATGCAAATTCTGTCGCCAAATTTTACTCAGCGCTATGAAAATCGCATTATCAATATTCACCACGGATTTTTACCTGCTTTCAAGGGAGCCAAGCCGTACCACCAGGCGTGGCAAAAGGGCGTTAAACTCATCGGTGCCACGGCACATTTTGCCAACGAAATTTTGGATCAAGGGCCGATTATCTACCAGGATGTTTTGCACATCGACGACACCCGCTCCATTGAAGAATTTGTGGAAATGGGAAAGGACATTGAAAGACAGGTTTTGGTGGAAGCCTTGCGACGATATTTTGAACACAGGATTTTCATCCACAGTGGAAGGACTTTTGTAATTTAAATATAGTTAAGGAGATTTCTATGACGGTAAAAGATTTTTTGAGAAACCATCGGTTTGACACTTTTTCTTCAAAGGTTGAAAACTTAATTGATTCTGTTCTTTCCGATATGGAAAAATCCCTTGCAAAAACCGGTGGCGGAAGTCAACCAATGATTCCCACATTCATAACTGTTCCACAAAAAGTTACCACCGGCAAAAAGGTCATTGTAATTGATGCCGGCGGAACGAATTTTCGCTCATCCCTGTGCGAATTTTTTGATGATGGAACCTATTCCGTTTCAAATTTCAAGAAATCGAAAATGCCCGGCACTCAAAGTGAATTGGGCAAAGATGAATTTTTTGACGAAATTGCAGCAAATTTGGACTATTTACGGGAATTTGCGGAGGATGAGGTTTTTATCGGCTTCTGTTTTTCCTATTCCATGGAAATTTTGGAATCCGGCGATGGTCGAATACTTGCCATCACAAAAGAGTTGAAAGCAAAGAATATTGTGGGCGAGTTGGTGGGGGAAAATTTGGTTAAAGCCATGAAAAATCGTGGCTGGAAAAAAATTTCCGGCATTCGTCTTATAAATGACACTGTGGCCGCCTTAATGTCCGCAAGTTATAAATGCGGCAAACCTCATTTTTCTTCCTTCGTGGGTGTTATTCTGGGAACCGGCTTCAATTCTGCCTACACCGAAAACGGGAAAATCGGTAAACTGGAAAATTCCAAGCCCCAAATTGTGGTTTGCGAATCCGGAAATTTTTGCGATATTCCTTTAAGCGATTTTGACGAAACTTTGGAAAAATCCACCTTGGAGCCGGGAAAATACATTGCCGAAAAGCATTGCAGCGGTTTGTATCTTCAGACAATGATGCCCATCATCCTTTCCGCCGCCACTTCGGAAAACCTTTTCTCAGAAAAAATTTCCTGCGCATTCAAAAACCTTTCCGATTTCTCACTGGTGGATACCGATGCCTTTTTGAATTCTCCAATGGATGACGAAACATTTTTTGGGAAAATATTGAAAGACGGCACCGAAACTGATCGGGAAAACTTATTTCTCTTGTTTGAATCGGTAATCGATCGTGCCGCATCGGTCTCTTCGGCCATAATTGCAGCATCGGTTATAAAAAGTTCCAAGGGTTCATCGCCCCTTCATCCCGTTGCGATTTTGTGTGACGGAACCACAATTCATCGTACATATTCCTTGTTCCCAAAGATTCGCGCCCATTTAATGGAAGAATTG
>JAFNZQ010000123.1 GCA_017382775.1 Spirochaetaceae bacterium | reverse complement strand
TTTTCCCTCGTTTGAAGGAACGAATTCGCCAGATGGCCGGGACGCTATCCGGTGGCGAGCAACAAATGTTGGCCATGGGGCGTGCGCTTATGTCATCACCTCGGCTTTTGCTTCTGGATGAACCGTCCATGGGGTTGGCTCCGATTTTGGTTGACGAAATTTTTTCCATTATCGAAAAGATAAATTCCACCGGTACAACCGTTTTGTGCGTTGAGCAAAATGCCTTTAAGGCTCTCAGCATTGCCAACCGTGCCTACATTTTCGAAACCGGCAAGGTGACAAAAACGGGTCGCGGCACAGATCTCCTGAAAGATGATGCAGTTCGTGTTGCCTATCTTGCAGGTTGATTCTTCTTTTTCGTAAAAAGGCTCCCCCGTGGAGCCTTTTTTTACCGCATTTTTTGGCAGATAATCTGGCGTATTCATGTATCCTGCTGATGGATGCGCCCTTTTGTGTTCACAACCTTGGTGGCAAAATCCAACTATTCGAAAAATTCCAATAGTTGCCCATCTTCTTTCGTAATAAATGAATTCTTGAATAAATTCTCCGAAGGTAACTATTGACAAAAAAAACAATCTGTGATAGACTCAATTTATGAGCAGTAAACGGAATTTTGAAGTAATAATCGGATGTGAAATCCATTGTCAGCTTTTAACCAATACGAAGGCATTTTGTGCCTGCGAAAATCGATATGGCGGTATGCCCAACACACGCGTTTGTCCCGTGTGTCTCGGATTGCCCGGAGCCATGCCGCGAGTTAGTTCGGGCTATGTTCAAATGGGTGCCGTTGCGGGAATTGCATTGAATTGCAAAATTGCCAAATTCACCAAGTTTGATCGAAAACATTATTTTTATCCTGACCTAGTGAAAGGATATCAAGTTACTCAGTATGATTTGCCCCTTTGTTATGACGGATTTGTGGACATTAGTCCCGATCGTCGCATCCGCATTGAGAGAATTCACCTTGAAGAAGATGTGGGCAAAAGTCTGCACCTTGAAGGAAAAAACAGTTACATCGATTTTAACCGTAGCGGAACTCCTTTGATAGAAATTGTTACCAAGCCGGATATGCGAACTCCCGAAGAAGCCACCCTGTTCATGCAAACTGTTCAAGAAATTTTGCGATATGTGGAAGTTACCGCAGGCAACCTTGAAGAAGGAAACATGCGTTGCGATGCAAATATCAACTTGAAAATTTTTGAGGATGGAAAGGAATTCCGAACTCCCATATCGGAAATTAAGAACCTCAATTCATTCAAATCAATTCGTGATGCTTGCTCCTACGAAATCGAAAGGCAGCTCAAAGAATTTGATGAAGACAGGCAACTTTTCGAAGAAGGTTACAAGAGAACTCTCGGATGGGATGAAGCCGAGGGAAAAACTGTTTTGCAACGTACAAAAAACTCAATTGTCGATTACCGCTTTGTGGTTGAGCCGGATATTAAGCCCTTTTCCGTCAGTGATCAGTTGATTGAAGAAGCCACAAAACGCGTGGGCGAGTTGCCGGAAGCAAAACGTTCCCGTTTGAAAAAACAATTCGCATTGACGGACTTTGATGCCCAAACCCTTACGTCGAGTAAGCGGCTGGTTGAGTGGTTCGAAGAGGCCGCCGCCAAGTCAAAATCACCTAAAAAGGTCGCGAACTGGATTTTGGCGGAAATACTGGCTGTTTTAAATGAAAGAAATATCACCATCGACAAGATTGGGTTTTCCCCGAAAGATCTTTCCGATTTGGTTAATTTAATCGAGGATGGAGTTATCACCAGTAAGCAGGCAAAAGATGTCTTTGGGGAGATGCTTTCCACCTCTAAAAATCCCGTGAAAATCGTTGAGGAAAAAAATCTTGCCGCGACAAGTAATACCGACGAAATAAGGAAAATCGTCATTGAGGTGATAGAGGAAAATCCAGGTCCCATCTCCGAATTGAAAGCGGGAAAAACCAATGTGCAAGGTTGGCTAATGGGACAGGTGATGAAAAAATCCGGCGGAAAAGCAAACCCGTCCATTGCCGCAAAAATACTTTCCGAGTGCCTTAAATAAAAAAGCCCAATCCTTTTTTCGTAACAGAATCTTCCTTGAGGGCGATGACATAGGTTCCGAAATTTGCTGTTGCCGCATCAATGAAAGTGGCGATTGACCCCAGGAAGAAAGCAACGGGATTCAGTATCAAATACGCATGTTCAAATCCGCCACCGTAGAGCGTACACAATAATGTAAGCATTGCGAAGGTTCCTCCTTGGGGGATCGCTCCCAAAAAGAAAGAAATTGCAACGGTTCGTACGAAAAGAAGCAATAAATCCATTGCCGATAATGATAAACTACTGTATGATTTGAAAATCATTACAAAGGAAATTATCGCAACAAATGCGGAGCCGGCGCGTGCAAAAACAGAAAATACCGGCATACAAACAGAATTTATCTTCCGCGGAATTCCGAAATTGGCGGAATTGTGGCGTAAATTTACCCCCAAAGCCAAGTTGATGTCACCGGAGAGGAATGCGGAAATGTTTCCGGCTACCGATCCGTATAAAACAGCAAAGGGATGTTCCTCTTTGAAAATAAATTTCAAAATAAGCGGGAAAATCACGCAAACCAGTACGATTGCAGACACTGAAAGCAAAATGAATAAATTGGTATAAACGCCTCGTGCAATCTCCGCTCGGAAAGTGATGGCCCAAAACGCGGCAATTGCCGGAAGAAAAATTGAAAGAAAATCGATGAAGAAGGACAATATTAAGGAAAAGGCATTGGAGAAAGATTCGAAAACCCTAATTGCGCTTTTTGCAGACTCTTCATTGGATGCAAAGGCCGCTCCTAAAAATCCGGCAAAAACCAAAAGGGGGAAAATATAATCACCGTCGCTAAATGCGGCAAATGGTGAGTTGGGGAAAATATTTATCAGATTCTGCCAAATTTTAAGGTCGGCTGAACGAACTAATTCCTCGCTTTCAATGGGAATTCGCGTTAATTTGAGGAAATTCGCCAGCACCAAGGCAACCAGCGAAAGGGAAATTGTTGTTACGATCACCACCGCAATTGAATCCAAAGCGATTTTTAGCAATTTTCTGTTTTTTCGCAGTTCAAATATTCCCAACACTATTGAAAAGAACACAGCCGGTAAAACCGCATATCGTCCAACATGAACTGCAAAATCACTTAACTTAAACAATATTCCCAAAACCAACTCATTGTCCGTTGGAAGTAGAAAAGCCGCAACAACCCCGAAAAATGTGGCAATTAAATATTTTATCCAAACCTTCATGGGAAGATTATACTTGATTTTTGTTTTTTTGTCAATA
>JAFNZQ010000122.1 GCA_017382775.1 Spirochaetaceae bacterium | reverse complement strand
GCCGTATCGTTGCCGATAAAAGAATAGGTGGCATCCTCATTGGTAAAATCCGTTAATTGGGGCAAAAAGTATAAAGTTGAAAAACAATCAGAAAAATACGATGGCGTTGGAAATCTGGTAATGTCGTAGACTGTTAATCTCAAAGGTGGATATATGGATTGCACAAGAGCAAAAAACGGAAGTTGTTGTTTTGTGCTGTCGGAAATTGTTTTTGCATTTTCAGATTTTATCTTTGTTATTGTTTTAATGTAATTGCTATTATACTGTCCTGTAAGAATATGGGTTTTTACTTCAGGAATCTTTTCGCGAAATGGAGTAAAATCCGGTGTCCAAAAGTAATTTGTCCAAGGTGTGTCGGCAACAACAACATCGTAGTTTGCATCGGAAAAGAGTTTTGGCATTAACATAAGGGCTTCGTTATGTTTGTCCACAAGCAGGGTGTCGCTGCGTTTGTTCATTTCTTCCGGAGTATAATCATAGCCACCTACCATGGGTGGTGAAGCAAGCATCGTATTAGTTGAATAACTCAAACAATTGGGAAAATAGGTAAATCCCGAATAGGCTTCTTTTAACTCGGGAAATTCTTCAAAGGTGTAGGGAAAATATGCGGAAATTCCACGGTCAATGAATAGGACAATTACGTTCTTCTCTGTCTTTGAAAGATTAAAAACCGGCTGAATTTCTTCAGAAGGCAAAATGTCGTTTTCCGCCTTTATTGCAACCAGTTTCTTAAAGTCACTTTTTATGAAAACCAATTTGTGGCACGATAATGCCACTTCTCCCAGCAAAATTGCCAACATCAAAGTGGCAAGATGATTTTTTAGTTTGAAAAATTTTCCATCACCCAAATACAAGATGACAACTGCTGTAAACAACAAGGCTATGGGGCCAAACCGATTAACGCCGGATGTTGATGCAAGAACCTCTCGGTCCTCCAACTGAAAAGCGGTGTCGAACAGGCCGTAATCGTGTTTGAAAAGGTAAATATTGGCCAAAACGCACAGGGTTAAAATGAGAAAAATGTAGGCTACCTTTTTCTCGTTAAAACCGAACATTTTGTAAAAACAAAGGGGATAAAACAGAAAAAGCCCCAGCATCAACGCGAAACAATGCCAAATGTAATAGGTGGGTGAAGTTACATCTCCCAAGAAAGAAAATTCCACGGGACTTGTTCCGATTGTGCTTGCCGGAAGAAGAAGGCCCAAAGTGACGGCTAAAACAAGGCAGGACAAAACAAAAATGTGAAAATAGGTCTTTTTTTCTTCCACGGATTTGATTTGAAAAAACTGTGGATTAACTTTCCCCCCAAAGAACCTAAAAACTTTCGGAAAAATTAAAACGCATAAAGCAAAGGCGGTGAAAATGGCCTTTTTCGCAAAGGCGGCTTCCGGTTTTGCCACCCAAAAGAAAATACTTACTGCGAAAAGGCCTGCACAAATGCCCCGATGAAGTATTTGTCCGGGATTTTTCATTTTAAGAACGATATTTTTCCCCAAAGAAAACAAATTGTTCAGTATCCAGTAAAACACCAAGCCGCTGGGAGAGTTGTAAAGCAAAATCAGAAAAATTCCGGCAAGACCGAATATTTGTATTTTATCCTTTACGGGAAATCCTTTTGAATAAATGAGACCCGAAATCACATTTATTAAGGTCATTATTATTGGTAAAAGATTTACCGCAACATCGCCGCCAAGGGAAAGAAGCCTGTCAGGCTCGCCCAAATTTTTAAGGAATAAGAAACCGGCACCTTTCAACTCGTCGCAGGAAGAAAGATAATTGTAAGCCGCCATGAAAAACGGTATTTGGATCAAAATGGAAAAGGAATTTCGCAGAGAATACAGGGGATGATACCCATTTTGTCGGTAATATGTGGCCAAAATCATGGATTGTTCATCGCCCTTAAAGGCCTCTTTGATTCTTTTTACTCGGGGTTGAAGGCGTTGTTGTAAATCCCTTTCTTTCTGCTGAATTTTGTCCGCAACGTTGTACAGCGGCAGGGCGAGAAGGTTTACCACAAGGCTTACTCCCATTATGGCAATTCCGCCTCCCCCGATTTTTTCGGAAAATGCGAGGAAAACAAAGTTTACAATCAACTCAATGGGACCGATTATAAAATCGTAAAGCAAACTCGAAAAGTCCATGACAAAACATACCACATTACTGCATTTTTGTCAAGGGCGGACGATGGAGAATCGATTAAGTTATTTTCAGCACCGTATTTAACGAGGCTTCAACAGATTCGTTATCTGTATTTAGAAATTTGATTTCATTTGAAAAAGAATTTTTTATCCCCGTTATAAATTCATCCGCCCAAGAAGGGGCTAGTACTTTTACGCCTGCAAAATCCAGCTCAATTTTTTCATCGGGTTGCAACATTGGGAAGATATATGCTTTTGCCATTGAAAAAGCCTCTTTCCCAGCTGGACGAGACATCAAAACTTCTCCAAATTTATTTATTTCCAAATTCATCCCTTTCTCCATCAAAAACCAATATAGCGAGACATCCAACAACACCTATATCACTGCTCTCAAATGAAACATCTCCATGACGAATTATACAACAGCCTGTGCCTGATTGAAAATATAAATCCCACGTTTTCTTTTTTACGCTTTCTAAAACAAATTTTAATCCATTCCCCCGTTGCTCCGGAGCTCTACCGGATATTTGCTCGGTAAAAGCAATTTTTACGGCACCTGTATCATCTTTTGCTT
>JAFNZQ010000121.1 GCA_017382775.1 Spirochaetaceae bacterium | reverse complement strand
GATTAGTTTTCCACATGGTTTTTTTCGCCTAAATTAAGTTTGACCAAAATAAAACTTGCCAAAAAGGTGAGGGAGAAGCCGGCAATCAAAAACAGTCCGTAATCAAATATTTGATGGGTATTGGGGATTAAACCCTCCGCAAAGTCAAAAATCAATTTGGAAATAACCAATGAGGCTGCGGGAATTGCACCACCTAAAACCAATCGCATTATCCGTTTTTTAACCGGAAGTTTCACCGGATAAAAGAGATTTTTGTTTTCACCCAAAATTCCACCTAATGCTGCACCGAAGAAAAGGGCTGATTCCGTGTTCTTTCCGTCGGCGATGGCATTTAGCAACAACACCGTCATGGCAATAATCAATGTCTGCAAGGATTTTCGCAGGTTCACAAAGGGAGTCGCAAATTTTTCCCAAAGTACAATTCCGCAAAAGGCGAAAAAATAGCCCAATGTCCAACCGAAAAGAACATCGGTGGGGTAATGCACACCCAGGTATATTCGTGAAAGTCCCACTAACATCGGCAAGACCAATGCGACCAAGTAGAAAAACAGTTTTTTCTTCTTCAAATTGGAACGCAGAATGAATAAAACCGCAAAAATCGTATAAAACAGTGCGGACTGTTGAGAATGACCGGAAGGAGTGGAAAATCCTTTTTCCTGTATAAGATTAAGCCCTTCTTCCAATAAAAATGGACGAGGCACTTGCAGAAATAATTTAAGGGATGAGTTCACCATTGTGGAGAACAACAGTGCAATCAAAAGTTGCAATCCCTTTTTTGAATCAACGCAAAAAAGTATTATTCCCAGTAACAATACATATACTACCGGTTCCCCCATAAAGGTGATTCCCTTTACGATGGCCGTTAAAACAGGATTTTCCACACTTTGAAATGCGTGAATTATTGTAATTCCCAGTTGATAAATATCGTTCATTTTAAGTCACATCCTTTATTTAATTTCCTCAATTAAATACGGGACATTTTATCACAAAAAAAATATATTGTCAATATTGATTTCCCAAAAGGGTAGGAAAGGAAAAAGATTTTACCACAACCCTTAAAGGGGCCAATTCACAATGAAAATGCCTTTGGGTAAATTTTGAAAAAAAGTTGCAAATTTTTTTCAAATGCGTGTTTTTTTTGATTTTTTCCCCATAATATATGTGTTGCAAGGGAGAAAAGCAACAAGGAGGTTATATGGATAATTTAAATTCCCTTATTATTGAGGGGAATGTGGTGAGGGATCCTGTGGTTCGAGAAACTCAAAAGGGAAATTTGGTTTGCAATTTTTCCATCGGGTCAAACAGAAGTTACAGGAGTGCCAACGGATTTGAACACGAAGTTTCTTTCTTCGATGTGGAAGCCTGGGGAAAAACCGCCGAAGCGGTGCGGGATAATTGCACCAAGGGAACCGGTGTTCGCGTTGTGGGCAAAATCAAACAAAACCGCTGGGAAGGATCTGACGGAAAAAAACGTTCCCATGTGGTTGTGGTGTCGGAATATGTTGAATTCAAAAAACCATTCAAAAACATAGAAGAGACTACGGAAGAAACCGCGGCAGAGAAGGAGGCAGAACTGGCATTTTAACAAAAAGGGATGGGGTGCATTCCTCATCCCTTTTCAGGCCGGAAAGCCCTATCGTATCAATGGACGACGGAAACCGGATGTTCCGGCATCCCAGGGATATGGTTCGGATAAGGATGGTGGAGGACAAATGTCGTCATATCTGCCGGAATTATTCCAAAAAAGGTACCCACGGTTAAGAGCATCCCGTACTCCGAAAACCTGGCGGCGAACATAGTCGTTGTTGTAATAAACCTTGTCGTAGGATACGTTCAGATAAAAGGCTTGCAACCACGGTCGAATCACGGCCTTGTTGCGTGCAATTATGGCATTACGGAAAACTCCCAGGTAGAAAATACGATAAGGTCGTTCTTCGGGAGGCTGCTGGGCCATGAATGTTTGCTCAAAATGGCTCGGATAAAACATGGGAGAAATAACGTCCACAAAGTTTAGAAGAAGTTCCACGTCCTGTCCGGTTCGCAACCCGCTTCTGTAAAATCCGTTGGCGCCGTAAATGTCAATTCCAATGGGTGCGTCAATCATTTTTCGCGCATAGGTGAGAAAGGAGAGAATGGCACTTTCCATGTCCATTCCCCGTTCACGGAAGCGATAGGATATTTCCCCCAAATTCAACCCATCGGTGGGAAAACGAATGTAATCAAACTGTATTTCATCAAAGCCCAAATTGATTAGCTCCAAGGCAATGGCAATGTTGTATTCCCAAACTTCCGTGGAGTGGGGATCTACCCAATATTCTTCAAAATATTTCGGAACTTTATTCCCAGTGGGAATTTTTTTCACCTCTGCCTCTTCGCCAACCTTTTTTTCCATCGGGCTTGTTGCAGAATTCGGATCTTCGATAAATTCATCTTCCCAAGACTGAATACCTTGCCAAGGCCCCTTTGTTTTATAGTTCCACACAGCGAATTTACCGTTATTCACAGTGTAGAGATGGGGATCTTTGAAAACCACAATGCGAGCAATTAGGTATTTACCTTTGGCCTTCATCTGCTTTATAAAATTTGGAGCATCTATGGCAAATTTACTGGTTCTGCCATATTTTTGCACAATGGGATCGGAGCTCTTGTACCGCAAAGTACCTAAATCGTCCTTCATATCAATGACCAAAGCATTTAAGTCATTTTTCTCCATTATGGAAATATACTTATCGATGCCTTCTTGGGTAGCCACCTGGTTGGCCGGCACATAAAGACCTTGTTTGTGGCTTGCTTTCTCATAAAACTTTGACTTGTTCCTGTCGGGATGCAAAAGATGCAAGGCAGAGAAAGTAAAATTTTTTGTCTCTCCATGGGATGCAACCGGAATTAAGGCGGAAAAAACCTGTTTGCCGGAGTCAAAAATTCCCAGTTTACGAAAAATCGATGGCTCATACAGGGCCGTGGACTTTTTCGTAAAACTGTACTCTCCCATGCCGTAAAGTCGGGAAAAGAGAACTGTATTTCCGGTATGAACCAACCCGTCGATGGCATCGGCGATCATCCCGCCTCGCCACAACAATTCTCCCGCACATTTTTGCCAATTCAGTCGATAAAGGCAAGGTCGAAAGGTTTGTGTAATGTAAATTTCCGTGTTACCGTTTTTTTCCACGGCAATTATGTCCGAAACTTCGTCAATGGTCTTGGCTGTATCCAAATAGTCAAAACCGGCGAGGATGTCCGTCCATTTTGTGGAAATATCAGGTTTGCAATATCCCAAACTCCAAATTGAATGGGATACAAAAGCCACCAACTCCTTGGCACCGCTATTGGGGTTTTTCAAAGTTGCCACAGCCACGGCCTTTATTCCGGGAGAACGGGAATTGGAACCGATGTTTCGCCAAGAAGCGGCACTATCCTGTGACAAATAAACCGCATCCTTTGTGGCGCAAACCAAAATGTTGCTATCCGTGGGATGTATTTTCAAATCTTTTATGGACTGGGTTCGGGTGAAAAATGAGGTTTTGCCCTCATCCAAGGTTTTTATCACATTGGTGGGAAGCCCATTGTTACAGGAAACAAAGTTTGTCAAATCGTTACTTTTAAATATTCCCACCGAGGTTAGGAAAAAGTAAGTGTTTTGGGCAAAAAGAATTTTTTGAACTTCACCCTCTTGCCATAACTGCTCTTCTCGATTTCCTGAAATTCGAAAAAGCCCGTCGGGACGTCCCACAAGGATGGAACCTTTTACGGAAAAAGACGAATTTATACCCGATGTGGTGAAAAAAGATTCTCCGTGGAAAAATTCAAGGGAGAAAATCAGAAAAACAAAAAAGAATGAAAACTTTCGCATTAAAATGATTCTACCATAAAAAAAACACATTGTCAATAAAAATTGAGATATAAATCAATTAAATTATTGAATTCGCGTGTTGGTATACATTTTCCCGTTTTTGTCACGGAAAACGAGACGGTAGGTTACAGCCTCATTCAAATTGCTAATGGTAATATTCGAAGTTTCCGTAACAATACCCAATTCCTGTATGTCAAAGTCGTAGGGATACATATAACCGGTATAGGGCAACGAAAAACGTTTTGCGGGCTTTTGAAATTTCGGGAAGGGTTCAAAAATGTATTCCTCGCTTCCGATTGACGAAGATCTTTTGTCGCTTTTGTTGAAAAAACTGTATTTATGGGGGCGATCCTGGATGCCTTCCGCCTCTTCACAGGAGGAAGCAATTAAAGCTATGGGAAACTCCGAAAGTGCTCCACTGAGGGTGGAATGTTCTGTAAGATTACTTGAGCACTTGGCCAAGGCCACATCCCAGGACTCGTAGGATCCGGGAGCGTAATTTGTTGCCACATCGTGTATCAAGGCGGCCCCACCGAAGTTACGGGCCAAGAAGGCACCCATCATGTAACAAGTTCCATAGGAAAGCATAACCTCTGCGTTACTGCTGTAAAATTCTCCAAAGGGAACGTGGAGATCGTCATTGGCGTCAAGATAACTTCCAAATCGCAAATACTGGGGACTATGTGAAATACTCTCACCAAATAATTCCTTGGACAGAACATCTTCCATTACCATAGCCAACAATTCCGTCCACCAGGTGGAGGGAGACCTGTTTCCGTATTTCACATTCTTCTGACCGTAATTTAGCATATGGGTAAACTCGTGGGCCAATGTGGTTGTCACAAGCGCTGTATTGCGTCTCCAAAAGGTGTAGTCAATGTAGAAACAGAGGAGTTTGTTTCCCCAGGGATTTCCCTTATTGCTATCCACCTTGAAAAAATCACCATTATAGAAAAATCCCACCGTTCCTTGCGTCGCGCTTTGAGTTCTGTTGATATCCGTAATAATAATATTTATCTTGGAATCCTTCATTCGCTCTCTTCTGCTGTCGGAAAAGAAGGCGATATCCGATACCGAACCGGACCCCATCAGAGTGGTTACTTTCGGATAAATTTTATTTACGAAAGTCGATTTTAGGTCGTCCGCATTTGTTTTAAGTATGTTGTGATCGACGGCGGGATAGGAATAGAATGGAAATATACCACATTCCGTGTCACCAATGCGGTTGTCAATATAAATATTGCAAACATCGTCGCTTGTCAGCAAGTCACAGTCAACGGATTGTAACGGTATCGTAGAAGAACGCACATCGGGTATTAAAAAAGTCTGAGATGTGGATTTCGTTTCGGAGGCCAAAACGCTTTTGTTGACCCGAGGTGTGTTTTCTCTACCCAAATCCGGATCCACCCGGGATAAAAAATCCGCACTGTGGCCCTGAACGTCAATACGCACCACCTCGTTTCCGGCGTTTTTCACCGCGGAAGAGTAAACATTGTTGTTTTTAACCTCAGAAGCGGCAAATCCTGTAAATGTAATGCTGTCGTTCACCGACGGGATGTAATAGTCGGAAATATTTTGTTTCACCAACCAGGCTTCGCATCCCACGTAGTTCGCCGGAATTGGCATGGTTATGGTAACGGCATCGGAATATGCCATGCGGCAAGAAAAAGAGGTGAGAATAAATATTATGGTCAAAAATAAAGACACAGGACCTCCGCAAATCCCCGTTTTCCACGATTTTATATAAAGTAAAAATTCTCAAGGTGTTTTCAAACCCTTGTTTTCTCTTCCCATCTTTCCACAGGGG
>JAFNZQ010000120.1 GCA_017382775.1 Spirochaetaceae bacterium | reverse complement strand
GTTCCACCACCAAAGGCTGTTTCGAAAACAACTGCTGCAAAGCGGTACCAATCGTAGCCTTCAATTTGGGAACAACTGTACTGAGAACAATTTCGTCATCGGGAGAAAAAATGAATTTTCCTTCTTGAAAAAGGGAACGAAAGGAGGCCCCGTAAGCCTCCGCCGTTTTATTCGTTTCTGTGGGAACGCGCCAACGTTGAATGCAATCTTCACCACGGAAAACCGCCAAAACAACATCGGTGTTTCCCACATCTACTACGAGAACTTGTTTCACTTGGACGCACTCAAAACCGATGAAATTTCCTTGGAAATCTTATCGCAAAAATCCTTTGCTGCGGCCTTGGCCTTGGCCAAATCCCCATTTTCAACCTGAACGGGACAGTTGATGTAGAACTTAATTTTCGGTTCCGTTCCCGAAGGCCTTGCGCTGACGATGGTTCCGTCTTCCAAGTAAAATTGCAAAACATTGCTCTTGGGCAAGGAAATTTCGGTTTTTTCATTCATGTTTTCCGGAGAGAAGACAACGCTTTCCTGAACGTCACGGATTTTTTCAACCTTTTTGCCGGCCAAGGTTTTAAGTCCGTCTCTTCGAAGTTTTTCCATAATGTTTGCCATTTCGATTGTTCCGGAATTTCCCGGGAAATTTTGGGAAATGGAAACGTCTTCAAAATAGCCGAATTCGCAGAAAAGTTCGTTCAAGCGATCAAGCAGGGATTTTCCCTTGGAACGCCAATAAAGAGTCATTTCCGCACAAAGGGCTGCGGCGGAAACACCGTCTTTGTCTCGAATTTCCGCTTCCACGGTATAGCCGTAGCTTTCTTCGTAGCCGAAAACGTAGGAATGATCCCCGGTGCGAAGGAAATCTTCCGTTACAGAGGCAATCCACTTGAAACCTGTCAAGCACTCGGCAAGGTAAACGCCCCGTTTTTCACAGAGACGGTCCACCATGGCGGATGTAACAATGGATCGGATAACTGCGGGATTTTTGGGCATTTTACCCAATTCTTCCCTACACAAAAGGATGTAATCCGTAAGGAGAACGCCCATTTGATTTCCGGTGATGAGGACGTAATCCCCCTTTCCGTCGGGAACGGCACTGCCGAAACGGTCCGCATCGGGATCGGTGGCCATAACCACGTCGGCATTTTCCTTTTTGGCCAAATCAATTGCCATTTTCAATGCGGAGGGAACTTCCGGATTGGGAAAATCCACAGTGGGAAAGTCTCCGTTGCCTTCACGCTGTTCGGGAACGGTAATTACGGAAAGGCCCAAATCCCCCAAAACCTTTTCCACGTGCATGGCACCGGTTCCGTGGAGAGGCGTGTAAACAACCTTTACCTCGGAGGCCTTTTCCTTAATCAACTGAGGTCGGAAAAGTTGGGATTTTATCATCTCTTGGAATTTTTGATCAAATTCGTCACCGATTATTTTCAGTTTGCCCGATTTTAAGGCTTCATCCTTGCTTATGGTTTTAACCTTGGCTACGGAATTTACACAGGCGATAATTCCCACGTCGTGGGGCGGTGTAACTTGGGCGCCGTTATCCCAATAGGCCTTGTAGCCGTTGTACTGTGGCGGATTGTGACTGGCTGTAACCACAACGCCGGTGTCGCATCCCAATTCGCGAATGGCATAGGATAATTCCGGTGTGGGACGCATTCCGTCAAACAAATAGGTTGTAAATCCGTTGGCAACGAAAATCAATGCGGTTGCTTCGGCGAAAACGTCGGAAAAATGTCGGGAATCGAAGGCCACCACCGCTTTCAGTTTGCCTTCCGCGGCCTTGTCCGGTTTTGCTTTAATTACGTAGTCAGCCAATCCTTGGGTGGCGTTGTTGATTACAAAGGGGTTCATTCGATTGGTACCGCCTGCGATGATGCCTCGTAAACCGCCGGTTCCAAATTCCAGGTTGCGATAAAATCGATCTTCCAATTCGACCATATCGTCCTTTTCAATCAACTCTTCCACTTCTCGACGAAAATGTTCATCTTTTTCCTGAGCGATATAATCTTTCCCACGTTGGATAATTTCGTTCTTGTCCATTGGCCTCTCCTATTTTTATTATAATGTATTATACCATAAATTTGCGGCCTTGTCAAGAAAAATTTTCAACACCAAACTGAGAATTTTGGGGAATAAAAAGGTTACTAATCATCGAGAACACCTTCCAACTCCAAGTACTGCTTGTTAAACGTGAGAAGTTCAGTGTTTAGATAGTCTATGGAATAACGTTCCAGAAGGGTTTTTTCGTCCGAAAACAAATTTACACCGAAGCCCAGTTTATTGTCTTTGATTGTACATCCCATGGCTGCAAGTATCGTGGGATACATATCAAAGGCGGAAAAGCGTCTGTTTTTACCATATAAATTTTCTTTGCCCGAATTTATAAATATATTTATGCAACGGCGTTGAGATTTATACTCATTGGGAATAATGTTGCCCATAAACAGATGGTCTGCGATGATGGCAATCACAGTATCTTCATACCAGCTTTGCTCACTGCACCAGTCAACAAAATCGGTAATTTGTTTGTCGCTGCACAAAATCGTATTTTTAAGGGCTCTCTCTTCGGTGGAGGGACATTTTTCACACTTATATCCCTCGGGAGAATGGGTGTCAACTGTAAGGAGGCCTAAGAAAAACGGTTCATCCGCGGATAGCGTCTCCAATTCATGTTTGGCAAAACTAAACAATCTTTCATCTTCAAATCCCCAAAAAACGTGATAGCCTTGGGGAATAAAATTATTGTCGTGATAGTAGACATGATCATGAATTTCCACAGAACCGTGGGTTTCCAACAAGGCATCTCGTCCACCAAAGGCCTTGTCGCTTCCCATAAGGAAGAGGGATTTATACTGATTTTCATGCAATACATCCGTTAAGGTAACCGCATTGGGAACAAAAGAAGTACGTTCTCGGTTCCTCGAACCATGCATTAAATTATAGGGCAATCCGGAAAATTGAGCAAGCATGGAAGCCACCGTCCACTTAACGCCCGGAGCTTCCTCGAAACCGCCAACTTTATCGTTGTGGGAAAAATTAATATTTTTCTCCGCCAATTCCATTAAATTGGGTATCAGATTTTTTTCCAAAAGGCCGCCGGATTCTTTATCAAAAAAGGAGGTTTCCATACTTTCGGCGAAAATGAGAAGTAAATTTTTCTTTTTTTCGGGAAATACTATATTTTCAAGTTTGGGAGTCTTGTATTCTTCAATATAAAGTTGGGAATCAATGGGACCGGCTTTGTAGTTTTTATAGAATTCCACAATGTTGTCCATGTAAAAACCTTCATACAAGCCGCAAGGTATTCCGACCAATACAAGCGTACATACTATGGGATAAAGCATAATAAGGTTAATACGAATATTCTTTATTGACAAAACAATTTTGTTTTTTTTGATGTCCAGTAGAATGGGCAACAGGGCAAAACAGACAGCAGCCACCAGCAACAACATTAAAAAAATGAGTTTTATGATACCTTTGTCGATTTTTGCACCCTGCAACAAATCCATTGCAGTATAAAATACCCTAAATGTATCTTCCAGCGGGTAATTAAGTTTCAGGTAAATGAAAAAGCCCGTAATAAATATGCTGAAAGATATTGTAAAGATCACAAAAATCAAAAGGCCGCGAGAAGGTTTTTGATTTTCCGTTAGGTCAATTTTAAAAAACTTACGGAGCAATACGGCAAAAATATTCCCCATAATATAAAACGAAGCAACTTTTATCAAAAATGAAACAGAGTCGTCGGTTCTGTTGAAAAAATAACCTATTCGATTACCGACTCCACCGGTAAAATTTAAAATTGTCAAACTGGCCAAGGTCAACAGAAGATTGACATGGAAATAATACTTTTTCATAGATGTATATTGTACATTTTTTTTGATTTTTTGTCAATAGGATTTTACTCCCTAAACCGATTTTCCAGCCAGGCGAGAATATCGGTTTTCACCTCATGGCGGTTCCATTCGTTTAAAATTTCGTGACGGCTGCCTTCATATATTTTCACGGAAACGTCGGAAAGCCCCAAAGCAACATAGGCCTTTCCCAGCCATTTCGGTCCACGGCCGTATTCCCCCACCGGATCGTCTCCACCTGCAAAAATGGCCACGGGAATTTTATTGGGAATTTTCCTCATTGACTGCCTTTTATGTATGAAACAAAGGCTGTGGGCCAAATCCCGATAAAAAGTCAATGTGGGAACATAGTTGCAAAGGGGATCGACGCAAAAGGCCGCAGCCGCTTCTTCAACGGACGTGGTCCAGGCAAAATTCCCGACAGTCCCCGATGGTTTTTCCTTTATTTTCCTGTTATAATATCCCAAAGCCATTTTTTCCAAAAAACGGGGACGATACCTTTTTCCCAAAAAAAAGGTTAGCAGCTCAACGAAAAACCGAAAAAATTGTGCTTCAAAAAAGTGCCTTCCCCGTGTTCCGCACAAAATGTATCCATCAGCCAAGGTGGGAGCCTTTGCCATCAGTCCTTGCGTCACAAACGAGCCGAAGGAATGGCCGAAAATCACAATATTTTTTGCTTTCAAAACAGTTTTTCCGTATTCAGCCACAGTTTTGGCATCTTCCGTCAAAAGGACAAATCCGTTTTTTTCTCCCGTAAACCCCAATTCTTCGGGAGTTTCCGCCGTTCGTCCCGCACTCCGAGCATCAAAGGCCAGGGCGGAAAATCCGTTTTCTGCCAAAAAGGATGCAAATCTTTCGTAACGGGAAGAATGTTCCCTCATTCCGTGCATTATAACCACCAAGGCTTTTTCATTTTCGGCGCTGTAATAGGTGGCGAAAAGTTTTTTTCCGTCAGAGGCAGTTATGTAAAGGTTTTCTTTTCGAAATTCACCCATTATTCGGTAATTCTCCCGGTGATTAACTCTTCACGAATGCGTAAAAAACTTTCGTAGCGTTCCGACGTGATTTCACCCTTTTCCAAAGCGGCAAGGACGGAACAGCCCTTTTCGGAAACATGGGTGCAAGAATGGCCGAAAAGACAATTTTGCGCCTTTTCGCCGATTTCGTTGTAATAATAGGGCAAATCCGCCGCCTCAATTCCCCAAAGCAAAAAGGAACGCACTCCCGGTGTGTCAATTAAATTACCTTCCGCCCAATGGAATAATTTTCCGCAAGTTGTGGTGTGGGTGCCGCGAAATTTTTTTTCCGACACATCACCCACTCGCTGAAGGGAATTTCCGCAAAAATAGTTCAGCAAACTGGATTTTCCCACTCCCGATTGTCCCACTAAAGCAACAGTTTTCCCCGAAAGGAATTTTCCCACTTCATCCAATCCCATCCCCGTTGTAACCGAAATTTCGAAAAGGGGAATTCCGTTTTTCCGCCATGTGTCAATACGCTCTCGGCAGGAATCGGACATGGGCAAATCACTTTTGTTCACAAAAACTGCCACGGGAATGTGCAAAAACTCACTTTGGATTAAAACCCGTTCCGCAAACCGTGGGCGAAAGGGAGGTAAATCCACAGCAGTGACGCAAACAACGCAATCCAAATTGGCCGCAATAATTTGAGGATAAGGACTTTTCGTATTTTTTCGAACAAGAAAATTTTTTCGCTCCACCGGGGATAAAATACGGCCGGAAGAATCCTCGGTTGCGTCCAAGGTAACTTCGTCACCGGGTGCGAGAGGGTTGTAAAATTTTTGCCCCAAATCCAGTTTTTTACCTTTGATTACGCAATTTCGCAAAAGGCCGTCTTCACATTCCACAGCGAAAGTATTGTTTGTTCCGGAAATAACCACGCCCCTCATTGCTTCGTCGCTGCCTTTTCCAGTCTGTTCATTAAGGCTTCCCCAATTCCCTCTTTGTGGAATTTCTGAACAAAGATTTCATCCATGCCTTCTTCGTCACAAAGGCGCAATCCGGCAAAAATTTTCGAAGCCGCATCTTCGTAGGTTTTTCCCAAGGAAATTTTTTTCACCCCTTCAAGGTCGCCCAAATTGGACAAAACCTCGTCCAAGGCCAAAATCCCAACCTTTTTCCCTTGAAAACCTGCTCCAAACCGGTAAGATAAATCCCGAATTTCATCCTCGGAAAACAACCTCACTTCACCTTGGGGAGCATAATGGCGATATTTCATTCCCGGGGACCGCGGACCTTCATTTTCACCAAAGATTTTTTCCCCCAAGGGAACAATGGCGGCAATTTCCTCCCGAGAAATTTTTCCCGGACGTAAAATAAAAACTTCGGGAAAACGACAATCCACCACAGTGGATTCCAGCCCAACGGAACATTCGCCGCCGTCCAGAATAAGTGGAATTTTCCCATTCATATCACCGAAAACGTGATCTGCCCTAGTGGGCGACGGTCGTCCGGAAACATTTGCGCTGGGAGCCGCCAGGGGAAATCCGCAAAGGTCAATCAAATCTACGGCAACTTTATTGGAGGGGAAACGAATGGCAACGGAATCCAGCCCGGCCGTAACTTCATCGGGAAGGGATTTTTTTATTTTATCAAGCCCCTCACCAAGCGCGTTGCG
>JAFNZQ010000119.1 GCA_017382775.1 Spirochaetaceae bacterium | reverse complement strand
GTTACAAAATTGTCCAATCCCCCATCCATGGAATTGCCGAGGATTAAAGGGATGGGAAACATTGTGGCCTTTGTGTTTTCTGTGGCGGGATATGCCTTTTTTGAAGAATTTCTGTATCGGCTTTTCATATTTGAAGGGGGATTGTTCCTTTTGGGGGAAGAGGGTAGGGGAAAAAAAATTGGTTGCTTCCTGTTTGCCTTGGGACTTTTTGCCGCTGCCCACAGGTACATGGGGCTTGGTGCTGTAGTAAATGCCTTTATTTCCGGCGCTCTTCTTCAATTGTTGTATTTGAAAACCGGTCGCATTGAAATGACGTGTCTAACCCATTGTGCCTACAATTTTATTCTCTTCGTGGTTCAATCTTCAATATAGGATTAGAAAGATAAAGTTTTTGCAAAATTATAATTTAGCGACTATTTTGCAAAAAATATTGACAATGAAAATTCTTTATGGTATAATCATCCCATGTTAAAGAAATTAGAATCCCTTTCCCTACGTTTTGCGGAAGTGGAAAAAGCAGTGCAAGATCCTCTTTTGATAAAGGATGCCAAATTGTATAAGGATACAATGAGGGAACATTCCCATTTGTGCCAAGTGATGGAAGCCTATGAGCGATACAAGGCCATTTTGTCGGGAATAGAGGACGCAAAACACATGATTTCCCACGAAACCGATGGGGATTTAAAGGAAATGGCTCGGGAAGAATTGGACGCTTTGGAAAAGGAACGTCCCGAAATGGAAGAAAAAATCAAATTGTTGTTAATCCCCCCGGATCCACTGGAAGAAAAAAACATAATTATGGAAATTCGCGGCGGTACCGGTGGTGATGAGGCCACACTTTTCGCAGCCGACTTGTATAAAATGTACACTCGCTACGCCGATATGAAGGGCTGGCGACATGAACTTATCAGTGCCAACGAGACGGAAGTGGGCGGTTTTAAGGAAATTTCCTTCAGTATTTCGGGAAAATACGTTTACGGAAGTTTGCGTTACGAAAGTGGCGTTCATCGGGTGCAACGAGTTCCGGAAACGGAATCCCAGGGGCGTGTTCATACTTCTGCGGTGACTGTTGCGGTTTTACCGGAAGCCGAGGAAACGGAAATTGAGATTCGTCCCGAGGATTTACGGGTGGACGTTATGCGCGCCGGCGGTCCCGGTGGTCAGTGCGTTAACACAACGGATTCCGCGGTACGTTTGACGCACATTCCCACGGGATTGGTTGTTATCCAGCAGGATGAGAAAAGTCAGATTAAAAATAAGGCCAAGGCCATGCGTGTTTTGCGAGCCCGCCTTTTCGAGTTGGAAGAGGGCAAAAAGAATGCGGAAAGGGCAGCGGAGAGAAAGAGTCAAATTGGGTCCGGAGACCGCAGTGAACGTATTCGTACATATAATGTTCCTCTAATCCGTGTTACCGACCACCGCATAAACCTTACTTTATACAAACTGGATACGATTTTGCAGGGATACTGCGATGAATTGGTGGACGGATTGTGCCTTTACGCAAAAGAGGAAATGCTCAGAGAAATTAAATAATCACATAGGAGTATTTTATGGCGGCAATAGGTATTGTAGGCGGTGTGGGTCCCGAGGCCGGATTGGGATTGGCCCATAAGGTTTTTGCCAATACGGAGGCAAAAAAGGATCAGCAGCATATTGATTTATATCTTACAAGCATTCCTGCCCACATTCCGGACAGAACGGAATTTCTTCTTAACGGTGGGGAAAATCCCGCTCCCGGACTGCAAAAATCCTTGGATAAATTGATTGGTTGCGGTGCCACAGCTTTGGCCATTGCTTGTAATACAGCCCATTCTCCGAAAATTATTTCCCAGCTGAATTTTCCTCAAAATGTAAGATTC
>JAFNZQ010000118.1 GCA_017382775.1 Spirochaetaceae bacterium | reverse complement strand
TCTCTTCTTTCGCCAATTCCGCAGTTCCGTCAATAATTGGAATTTTATCCAATGAAAACTCGATAGCCACCTCGGCACCACGGGCCATTTCCAGGCTGTGTCCCAAAAGGGAAAATCCGGTTACGTCGGTGCAACCGTGAATGTTGTATTTTCCCATTATTTCGCAGGCCTTTTTGTTCAGCATAGTCATTTGGGACACTGCTTGGTCAAATAAATGACCGCCATTGTATCCGGCTTTCACGGCGGACATAATTATTCCCACGCCCAAGGCTTTGGTCAGAATAAGGACATCGCCTTCTTTTGCCGTGGAATTTTTGTAAAACGTTGTTGGGTTGACAAAACCGGTTACGGAAAGGCCGTATTTCGGCTCTTCGTCTCGGATGGTGTGCCCTCCGGCGATAATTACTTCCGCTTCAAAGGCTTTATCGTAGCCACCTCGCAACACTTCCCGAGTAGCTTCGTCGCCCATTTTGTCGCAAACGGTCATTATGTTCAAGGCGATTTTCGGCGTTCCACCCATGGCGTAGACATCGCTTATGGCATTGGCCGCGGCAATTTGTCCGAAGGTGTAGGGATCATCTACGATGGGCGGAAAAAAATCCAAGGTTTGAACAATGGCCAAATCATCGGAAATTTTATATACCGCAGCATCGTCGGAGGTGTCAAATCCCACCAACAGGGCAGGATCAGACCGGGTTTTAAAATCGGTAAGCAATCGGGAAAGCAGTCCGGCACCCACCTTTGCACCGCAACCGGCGCAGTTTGCAAGTTTTGTCATTTTAATTGGTTGGGCCATTTTTACATATCCTTATATTTTTGAACGTCTTCATTTAAGTGGATGATTTCCACTTCGGCTTCTTCAAACATTTCCAGGGAATCCTTGGAGTCGTGGTATTTCATTTCGCACACTATCCGTTTTATTCCGCAGTTGATTATCAGCATGGCGCAGGTTCGGCAAGGAGTCATTTTGCAATACAATGTGGCACCGTCAATGGCGATTCCCCGTTTTGCAGCCTGACACAGGGCATTTTGTTCCGCATGAACGGTTCGCACACAGTGTTGGGTGACCGAACCGTCTTCGTGGACCATTTTTTTCATCCTGTGGCCCACCTCATCGCAGTGGGGAAGTCCGGCGGGAGCGCCCACATAGCCGGAGACCAAAATTTGGTTGTCCTTCACAATGATGCAGCCGGAACGGCCTCTGTCGCAGGTGGCACGTTTTGCCACGGTTCTGCAAATTTCCATGAAATATTCATCCCAGTTGGGACGAACGTATTTTTCCTCGTTCATAAAAAACCTCATTGTATTATATCACGAAAAAATCCCTTTGTCAATAAAAAAAATTGAAATTTTTTTTCGATTTTTGCTTGACAAAAATTTTTAGATGGTGTAAATTCTATGTAGGCGTGACTAACTTTTATTAGTTTTAACTAAATTGCTGTCACTCACAAGGAGATTTAATGAAACTTAGCGAGTTAAAAGAGAAGCAGTCGGCAAAAATCATAAAAATCGGTGGCGAAGGTGCCCTCAGACAACATCTTTTGGATATGGGCCTCATTCCCGATGTGTGGGTGACCATGGTGAAGCGAGCGCCTCTGGGTGATCCCATGGAACTGCGACTCCATGGCTACGAACTTACATTGCGCCTTGCCGATGCCGACAAAATCGAAATCGACCCTAACGCAACAAAGCCGGTTAAGGAACCTATGGCAACTCGTGAAGAAAACAAAACCCTTTTCCGGGAAATTATTTCGGACATAAAGGATTCCAGGCAAACAGAGCATCCCGGACTGGGAGAAACCGGAAAGTTTCATAAAAAAAACGATGGCAATCCTCTCCCCAAAAACCAAACCCTCACCTTCGCCTTGGCTGGAAATCAAAATTGCGGAAAAACAACTCTTTTTAATCAAC
>JAFNZQ010000117.1 GCA_017382775.1 Spirochaetaceae bacterium | reverse complement strand
TATCACTTCTGGACTTTACAACATAATAGCGAAAATAGTCTTCAAGAGAATGTAATTCCAGCCCTTGACTGCGCAAAACCAAGGAAATATTTTCCAAATTGCTTTTTGCTGACCAATATTTTAGGGATTCATCGGCAATCATCGTCTTCCATTTTTCAAAATCGCCGTTTTTTATTACTGCATTAAGCTGTTTAATCGTTTCTTGGATGTCAGTTTTGTCATCCACATAGGTTCGATAGGTAACGCGACCCTCGACATCCTTCACTGCTTCCGCATATTCTGCCTTTTCTTTTGCGGTAATAACACCGGTATCCGTGGATTCGCAAGAGAACATTGCCGTTAAAGCGATAATAAGCCAAAAGCATTTAAGCATGAAAGCCTCCGGAAATATTATCGGCAAAAACCGGAAAATCCCACAGTATTTTACTTTATATCTGTGGGATTCAAGGAGAATTACAGAACCAAAGAGGAAATTACGTTCACTCCGTCCACTGAAATCAGTTTTACCGGAATGACATCTCCGGGTTTGAAATTACAAGCATAGGGCGGAAAGGCTGCGGAGATGACACCATCCACTTCTTCGGCCTGGAAGTAGGTACGGCAAATGGCGAAACTGGGATCTCCCCCCGACGGCGGTTCAATCAGTTCTTCCACCACCACGTCCAAGGTTTCGCCGATGAAGGCCTCCAACATATATCGGGTAAGATCATACTGATCCTGCTCCAAAATTTTGGCACGCTCTTTGGCCACGGACTTGGGTACCTTACCGGTCATCTTTTCGGCCGGAGTCCCCTCTTCACCGCTGAAACAGAATGTTCCCGACCACATCGGTCGAATTCGCTGCAAAAATTCCCGGGTTGCGTTAAAGTCCTCTTCCGTTTCTCCCGGAAAACCGGTCATGAAGGTGGTTCGAATTACAGCAAAGGGCAGAACAAATTTGATTTCGTCCACCAAATCGATGTATTCTTCCACAGTGCCGCGACGATTCATCAACTTCAATATTTTGTCGGATCCACTTTGGAAAGGAATGTCGAAATATTGGCAAAATTTGGAAGATTGGGCAATTAAGGTGAGAATATCCCTGGGGAAATTATCCGGATGAAGATACAACAAACGGATGCGGAAACGGCCCTCCAAGGCATCGATGGCTTCCAAAAGTTCCAGCAACTTTGAGGGTTCATCCTCGTCGTCGCCTTTATAGTCGGGAAAATCATGTCCGTAGGAAGCCAAATCTTGGGCGATAAGGGAAATTTCGAAAATCCCCTGCTCTATCAGGTCCTTAACTTCGGCTACCACATCGGCAATGGGTCGACTTCGGAATTTTCCCCGAATTGAGGGAATCGCACAAAAGGAACAATGATTGTCGCAACCCTCAGCCACCTTAACGTAGGCACTTCCGGGAAAGGACAAGAATTTTTTCCGCTTTGCGCTACAAACATTTTCCTGGGGGAAAATCAGCGTTTGTCGCTTTTTCGACACTGCTGCATCCACGGCCTGCATAATTTCGTCCAATTTTCCGTTGCCGAAAATCACATCC
>JAFNZQ010000116.1 GCA_017382775.1 Spirochaetaceae bacterium | reverse complement strand
CGTTTTATTTCTCGCTGAATTGACCTTCTTGATTTATTAAAAATTTCGGCCAACATTTTGGTATTGTTTATTTTCGGAAAATGATTCTTGCCGAGCAGATAATACTCTAAAATAAGGCGGTCATCCGCCGTGAAGTGCTTGAAATGTTTTCTTTTTTGTGCTACACTTTTCATAAGGTTTCTTTCTCCTTGATTTAGTTTGTTGCTTTTAAATTATATCAGGTGAAAGAAACCTTTTCTATACCCTTTTTGGCGACATTATTTTTTACTGCTTACATCCGAGCCGGATTGGTATAAGTTTCCATTGACAAAAGGCGTTTTTTGGTGTAAAATCAATTATGATAAACGTTGACGCAGGCTCATTGGTTGTATACAAAAATTCTCTTGCCGTAATTTGTTCCATTGGGGAGAAATTCGAAATTGCAGTTTTGCAAGGCAATAAAATCGCATTACAAAAAGTGCGTCGAAAGGATTTTTTCCCACTGACATCGGGTAAATTCAAAAGTGAGGATTTGAAAGGGCTTATTTCCATGGAAGAAGGCTTTTCCGTTCCCGATACAAAAATGGATGAAGCCAGAGAATTTTTTAACGGCGAGCAGGCTTCGTTTTTGGATTTGGCAGAAGTTGCCATGGACGATTTTTCCCCGGAAAAGGCTTGGGCCTTTTTCTGTTTTTTGAAAAAAACCTTTTTCTTCAAAAACGTAAGGGACGATGAAAACCTTCTTTTCAGCCCCGCCTCCGACGAGGAAATGAATGCGGCCATCAACAAAGCCAACAGCGTCGAAAGGGAAAAAGCCGAACGAGACGGCTTTATCGAAAGGCTGAAAAATCGCAATCTTAATCTTCCGGAAGACGGTAAATTCATCCAGGACATCGAAAGTTTGGCCTTGGGAAAAACGGATAAATCCCGCTCCCTTCACGAGGCAAAAATTACCGAAACTGCGGAAAGTGCCCACGAAATTCTTTTGCAGACAAAGGCTTGGGATATTTTCAAAAATCCACATCCGTCGCGACACGGAATTAGAACAAAAAATACTGACTTGGAATTGCCTTCTCCTCCCGAAGAAACACGGCTGCAACCGGATTTTCCCGCCTACGCCATCGACAATTCCCACAGCAACGATCCCGACGACGCAATTTCCTTCGACGGAAAATACCTTTGGATACACATTGCAGATCCGGCCTCGGTTATTGAACACAATTCGGCCTTGGACTTAACGGCACGGGGACGTGGTTCCACTTTGTACATTCCCGAAGGTCCCTTTTGGATGATAAGTGCTTCATCCCTGGCTGATTTCGCCCTGGGATTGCAAAATCCCTCTTTGGCTTTGTCCTTCCGGATTTTGCTGGATGAAACCGGGGAAATAACGGAAACGAAAATTTTCAAAACCCGACTTAACGTAACCCGTTGTACCTACGAAGAGGTGGACGAAAAGGCCGACAGCCCGGAATTTGCACCTTTTTTTCAAATTGCGAAACGCAACATTGAAAGACGACAGAATGCCGACGCCGTTTTCATCGATTTTCCGGAAGTCCACATTTCCGTGGAAGACGTGGAAGAAAAACGGGTGAAAATTGAGGCCATTCCCCGGTGGGAAAGTGCAAAAATGATTCGGGAAATGATGTTGCTGGCCGGTGAAGGGGTGGCGAAATTTGCGGTGGAAAACGCCATTCCCTTTGCCTTTGTTTCCCAAGAAGCCCCGGATTTGCCTAAAAAAATTCCCGAAGGCCTTGCAGGTCAATTTGCCCTTCGAAAATCAATGAAATCTCGCTCCGTGGGAACATCGCCTCGTTTCCACAGCGGAATTGGCGTTTCCGCATATTGCCAAGTGACAAGTCCCTTGCGGCGTTACAGCGATTTGGCCTGTCATCAGCAGTTGCGTCGTTTCCTTGACGGCAAGCCTCTCATTGAAAAGGAAGAATTTTTGGAAAAAATTGCGGCTGCGGATGCGGCCTTTCTAGCGGCCAACAAGTCCATGCGGGAAAGCGATCTTCATTACAAACTGGTTTACCTGCTTCAAAACAAGCCATGGCATGGAGAGGCCACGGTTTTGGACGTACGGGAGAAAAAGGCCATTGTTTTCATTCACGACTTGGCTTTGGAAACCCAAATTGTAAACGGAATCGGCGCTGCAATCAATGACATAATCACCGTTCACTGCGGAAAGGTGAATTTACCGAAGTTGCAGGCGGATTTTTTCGTTAAATAAGATTTTGCAAAGCGTTTTTTGCGGTAAAATGCTTTACTTCCCGATTTTTAAAGGCTTCCGCAATTAAATCTTCGCCATCGAGGTTGCGAAAAATTTCTTGGGCTTCCGCCACGTCGGCACGCAAAACGGGATGTTCCGGCGAAAAAAGGACGCAACAATCTTCGTAGGGCAAAATGGAAGTTTCGTAAGTACCGATTTTCTTTGCTTCATAGATGATTTCCTCTTTGTCCATTCCCACCAAAGGTCGCAACATTGGTAATTCCGCCATGCTTTCCGTGCATGTCATGTTCTCCACCGTTTGACTGGCAACCTGGCCCAAACTTTCGCCGGTTATCAAACATTTTGCGCCAATATGGGATGCCACCAAATTGGCAACCTTCACCATTCCCATTCGCAAAAGCAGGGTGGAATAACTTTCCGGAGATTTTTCCTTTATTCGCATTTGGAAATCCGTAAAGGGAATTACATTCAGCCGCAGGAAAATTCCGTAGCGAGCCACGATTGCGGCCAAATCTTCCACCTTCTGCAAGGCTTCATCGGAAGTGTATGGATAGGCGTGGAAGTAAATGCAATCCACGGTCATTCCGCGACGCAGCATTCTGTATCCCGCAACGGGAGAATCGATGCCGCCGGAAAGCAAAAGAAGGCCCTTTCCGCCGGTTCCCACGGGAAGACCGCGATGGCCTTTTTCACCGGAACCGTAAATAAAGGCCTTTTCGCGAATCTCAACGGAAATTTTTATATCGGGATTGTGCAAATCCACCGCCAAAACGCCGTTTTCGAAAATATCGTTACTGACAAATTGGGCAATTTGGTAGGAATTCATCGGAAAGGCTTTATCTGCACGGCGTGCATCTATTTTAAAGGATTTGGCTCCTTCCGCCTTGGCCTTTTCCGCAATGGCCTCAACGGCGGCCTTTATTTTTTCCGGATCTTTTTCGCAAACCGTGGCCTGTGCCCAGCCTGTAATTCCGATTAAATGCCGCAGGGCCGTTCGGATTGCGTCGCCGCTTTTTTCCGGACCGTAAACGTACATTCGACCGGAACGTAAATAAATTTGTGCTTCCACACCTTCCAACAGAGAACGTAAATTGTCCGTAAGGCGTTTTTCAAAAAATTTTAAATTTCCGCCTTTCAAGGTCAATTCACCTAATTTTGCCAAAAAAACCAATGTTTCCATTTTTCCAGTTTATGCTTTTATCGAAAAAAAGTCAATTCCTACCGAAGATTTTTTTTCCAAAAAACAAAACCGGAAAACAAAATTGCGTTTTTCCCTGCCAAGGACTTGACTTTTTTTTTGTTTTATGGTAGAATACCATGTATATTTTTTGACTTTTAAGAAGGATTTTATGGCAAAGAATCAAAATTCCAACGAACACAAAACCAATACAGTGGAGGCGCCGGATTTTAAACGGCACTCGGTAACCGCCGTTTCCCGCCGCAAAAACCTCATCATGGTGGGTTCTGTAATTATTTTTATTTTGGCGGCAATTTCTTTCATTTTTTTGCCGGCAATGGCGGATTTTAGTGTCCGGGAACTTCCTCCTTTGGGAAAATACAAGGGCAAAAAAATTGAAGATAAACCCGGTTCCTATTTCAACAAAATGTATTCCATTGTGCGCAACCAGGAGCGCAACAATTCCGTTACCGACGAATTTGAAATTCTTCAACAAACCTTTGACAACACGATTTTCTTTATGACTTTCAGCGACGTTTTGAAAACAACGGATTTTGCCCTCAGCGATTCTGCCATCAATCGGGAAATGGTTACATATTTTTCCGATGAGGACGGAGTTTATTCCCCCAAGGCTTACCGCGACACTCCTTCCAGTGCAATAAATGAACTTCGCCAGAGTATTTCCGAGAGTTTGTTTTATCAGCAGGTTCTCAACGATTATTTCGGAAAGGGCGATATCGGTTCTTTCTCAGCCGTCAGTCCCTCTTATTTCCAAGGAATTCGCCGTTCCGACAAGGAATCGCTGTACACCGTGGAACTGGGAAATGATTTGCGAAAAATCCAATATGTGTCAATTCCCTTTTCCTCCTATCCCCAGGAAGAAGCCGTTAAATTCGGAAAAGAAAATGCGGACTTGTTCAAAAAATACAACTTTTCGGTTATATCCGCTTACGACGAAGGAAAAATCAAGTCTCACCGACAGCAAATCCTTTCCGGTGAAGTTACCTTCGAAGACGGCGTGAAAGAATTTTCCGACAAACTTTTCAGTGGCGATGACGGAGTGTTGAAAGACAATTATGCCTATCAGCTGAAAAACCTCATTGATGACGAGGAAGTGTTCAAAAAGTTGACCTCACTTCCCGTGGGCGAAGTGAGCGATGTAATCAAAACGGTTAGCGGATACTCAATTTTCAAAGTTACTGCCGCAGCCACCGAGCCGGATTTTGAAGAGTTGGCATTGAAAGACACATTGGTTTCCTACATGAATGAAAACGAAGCCGGTCGCATTGAGGACTATTTACTTGGTCGCGGAACGGATTTTGCCAATGAAGTGCACAAAAACGGTTTTGCCGCTGCAGCCGAAAAATTTGATTTGGAAGTTAAGGCCACCGACAGTTCCTTTGCACTGAATTACAACAGCAACGGTTTCTTGCGAACGATTTATGGTGACGGTTTGGATGGAGCGGACAAAAATGAGGAATTTTTGAAAACAGCTTTCACCCTCAAAGAAAATGAAATTTCCAAGCCATTTTTGTTGGACAAAAACGTAGTTGTTTTCCAACCCACGGAATTTACCATGTTGGAAGAAGCGGACAAGAATTTGGATAACTTTATGTTGCAATACTATCCCTCATCCTTCGATCAGAATGCTTTGAATGAATTCGTTTTGAAGAGTGACGCGGTGGAAAACAACTTACTTCCGGTATACCTTGAATATTACGTCCCACAACCCGAAGCTTAAACCTACGGAAACGGGAGAAAATAACGTCGAATTTTCTAATCGGCTT
>JAFNZQ010000115.1 GCA_017382775.1 Spirochaetaceae bacterium | reverse complement strand
TGTTGCTTCAAAACAGTTTGACATTTCCAAAGAAATATGCTACATTATAGGCGGCGATGAATTTTACTTTTTGAAAGGAGAGAGGTTGTCTCAAACGGAAAGGGCCTTTTTTTTGGATAGTTCCTTTGTTTCACCCTTGCCCCATGGTGTTTTGACCTCAAAATTCGGAAGCCGTGTCAGCCCCATTTCCGGAAAGGAACATTTTCACGGCGGTGTTGATTTGGCGGCACCTTCCGGAACACCGGTTTTGGCCGCAAAGGGTGGAACGGTTAGCGTGGTGGGATACAACGACGTTTTTGGAAATTACATTATTTTACGCCACTTGGATTCAATGGAATCAATTTACGGCCATCTTCTTTCCGCTGATGTTACCAAGGGCACAGTGGTCAACAGAGGACAGGTTATAGGTAAGGTTGGCTCCACCGGTGCTTCCACAGGACCACATTTGCATTTTGAAATTCGCGCCAACGGAAAGGCACAGGATGTTAATAATATGTTTATAAGCAAGTGAGGGCTATTTGAAAAAAGGACTTTTTTGTTCATTTTTTTTAATTTTCTCATTTTTCACAGTCTTTGGCGAAGAATTTTTTTTGGAAAATATTTTCGATGCGAGCCTTGACAGTTCATCCCAACGTATTTTAATGGGAAAAAATGACGGATTACATATTAAACTTCCCGAGGATCGTACCCTTTTGGACGGCGTGGAAATAGAGATAAAAATTCCCCGGGAATTTTTGATGTCGAAAGCCGCGGTAACATATTCGTTTTTCAATGAAGTTACCAGGGAAAATGTGACTGATTCCCCTTTGAAAAAGATTACCGCCCAACAAATCCATTCCGCATACATTCCGTCCAGATTAAGCCTGGTTCTTCAAGTACCGATTTTTGCCGACAAAAATTACATCAAAAGTTCGCCTTACGAGTTATTGGTTTCAGATGCCGCTCCCGGGGAAAAATCTTCATTGTTTTTTGCCCTTTTTGTGGGGGAAACCTCTGCGGAAGTGGAAGATTTGAAATTCGAAATTTTTGTGAAACCTATTTTCATGGCAAAGGGAACCTTGGATTTAGCACTGATTTTCCCCGAAGATGTGGAAAAACCTGTCACCGTAACCGTGGGAAAAATCCCAATTGATAACTGGAAAATGCCCATAGTGTTGCCCATTGGTGAATATCATGTGGTTGTGTCCTCGGACTTTTTCCGTACGGAAGTACGTTATTTTATGATAGAGCAGAAAAAGACCAACAGCCTTGTTGTGGTCTTGCGAGATATAAAACCACGTTTCAACATTTCCGCTCCCGACACCGTGGATGTGTACATTGACGGTGTCTTTCACCGAAATCGTTCCGACATTGTTGTTACCGAGGGAATGCACATTGTACGTTTTGTAATGGGCGACTATGAAATTACTCGCAGCATACTTGCGGAATTGGGTAAATCCTACGAAATTACATTCAACATTGATGTGAATATCAACGAAGTGGAATAATTCCCCTTGACAAAAAAACTCCGATACGATATACTTTAAAAAGAATATCGAGGAGGTTTCCGTGAGTGGAAAAATTCACCGTAAAATCATCCCGGTCTTTTTTATTTTTTTCTCGGTAAATTCATGGTGTCAAGATAAAATCACCGTGGCGGCAGCCTCTTCTTTGGAAAAATGTTTTACAAAAGATATAATTCCCGAATTTCGTAAAATTCATCCCGATATAAAAATTGAAGCCACCTTTGATGGTTCCGGAAAGTTGAAAAAGCAGATTGAGCAGGGAATGAATGTGCAGATTTTTCTTTCCGCTTCCTTGCAGCACCTTCCCCGTCGCGACCAATTCGTGGCTGAAGAGGTGAATTTACTGGAAAATCGCCTGGTTCTCATAGGAAATTCACGCCACAAAGGCGAATTCCGGGATTTTTCCCACATTCTCAATGCCAAAACCGTGGTTTTGGGAAATCCGGACATTGTTCCGGCCGGCTATTACGCCAAGGAACTTTTGGAACATCTGGGACTGTGGGAAAAACTCCATTCCCGCACTTCCGTGAGTTTGGCTTCCAATGTAGCAGAGGTTCTCAGTGCCGTTGTTTTGGGGGCGGCTCAATGCGGCTTTGTTTATTCCACCGATGCAGCCCCATTCAAAGATAGAATTTATGTGGCTTGCGAGGCTCAAAGTGGAATAAGTCCCATTGTCTATCCCTTGGTTCTTTTAAAAAAAGGTGAAAAATCTGCCGCCGTAAGAAAATTTTACGACTTTTTGCAATCCCGTCAGGCACTGGAAATTTTTCGCCGCTACGGTTTCAAAACGGTGATTAAATGACGGAAAATATCATTCTTTCGCCCATTGTCATATCCCTTTTCACCTTGATAATTTCCGGATTTTTTGTGTTTTTCGGTGGAATTTTCGTCGCCTTTGTTGTGGGAAAAATCAAAAGTCCCCGCATTCGTAATTTAACCGATGCTTTAATCACATTGGGGATGGTTCTTCCGCCCACCGTTATGGGATTTTTCCTCCTGGTGATTTTCGGTCCCGACAGTTTGCCCGGAAAATTTTTTTTCCGCATTTTCGGTTTCAATCCGGCTTTTTCCGCCGTGGCCCCCATAATCACGGCCTTTTTCGCAGCCTTTCCCCTAATGTACCGTTCTTTGCGAGCCGGTTTTTCACAAGTAGATTCTTGCCTCATTGATGCAGCAAGGGTTGTGGGGGAAACGGAGACGGGAATTTTATGGAAAATTATTGTACCCACTTGTAAAAATTCCGTTATTGCGGGCATAAGTTTGGCAATGATGCGTGCTTTGGGAGAATACGGTGCGACGGCAATGTTTGCGGGAAACATAATCGGTAAAACCCGAACCCTGCCCTTGGCTGTTTATTCCGCAGTGATGTCGGGTGACTTTAAGGTGGCGGGAATTTACGTTCTGGTTATCTTGTCATTTGCATTGATTTCAACCCTGTTGGTGGGACGAGAATCTTACAAATAAAGGCTGAACTCGGAACCGGCTTCGGGAATTACCGGAAGAAAATAAGGGTTGGCAATTTCCTTTTTCATGGATAACTGAAATTCTGTATGTAATTTTTCGATTTTTTTGTCGATATCATCGTTTTCCATGGCTTGCATAAGCATTTCTCGATTTTTCCCTATGGAAACGAGACTATCCAGCAAGTTGTTCAGCAGAAGCAATTTATCAATGGGTACCGTGGAAGTTTCATCGGAAGCATAACCTTCCACATGTTCCATGTGAGAATATATTACTTGATCTTTGCTGACGGGAATATAGACTTTTTCTTCACCTGCGAATGACGATGAATACAATCCCGGAACATAACGTGATAACATATAATCCCCCTCACTTTAATTCTCGGAAAATAAAAAATTTTCTTAAACATGAAATTACTTGACAAAAGTTGTTTTATATGTTACAATATAATTATGCGAAGATTTTTTTTCTCGGCTTTGTTAGCAATGTCAACCTTATCCTTTTCCCAAACCTACAATCCTCCCATAGGTGGTGAAGAACTTTTTTCCAACCTATCAACCAATATGCTTTCCGGAGGATTTTCCGTTACCGGTGGAGCTGCATGGTTCATAACTCCGGCATCGACTTTGGCAAATCCCGCATTGGCTGCAGCTGAGCAACGCATAGTTGTGGATATTGCATACACGGCAATTCCCGTATTCGCCGATGACTTTTCCTACGGTCAAGCTTGCACCGCAGGAACGATTTTGCCATTCGATTGGGGGGTAATCACCGCAGGCTACGGCGGAGTTTATTCCGATTTGGAGCCTCTTCCCTTGGGGAATGTTTCCGCGTTTTTTGCCGGATTTTCAAAAGAAATCGAACGGGACTTTTTCGTAGGCTTCAATCTTTGGGGCGGTTTTGGTGCATCATGGGCCCTTAACGCAGGTGTGGGAATCCTCCACATGATTCCCCTCGGTGATGTGGTTCCCGATTTTCGCTACGGCATTTCTGCCGTTAATTTGGGAAAAACCTTTTTCTCCGAGGGCGAAGGCATAATTGAAGAAGGTGGCAGAGATTTCCCGTCGATATTTACCATCCGTTGCGGTGCCGCCGGTACCGTGGTCAACATGGAAATGTTTAAATTGGGATTTTCCGTGGATTTGACTTTTCCCTGTTTCCTCAATGCGATTTTCGACTTTGGAATTGGAATGGAAATTGCCAAAATCGTGGTTTTCAGAGCCAATGTTCCCGTTAATGTGCGGGAATTGATTGAAAAACCCAAAAGCGGCACCGCATTCCCCGCCCTTAGTTTGGGCTTCCAATTTGCCATCAACACCGGTAAAAATGAATTTATGGCGAAAAACGATTGGAATCAAAGCGAAATTGTAATTAACGCAGGATTCAAATCCGCCCTCAAAGGGGTGCAAAAAATTGCCGGGGAGGGAACCCTCTATTTGGGAATGCCCGACAAAGAAGGCCCAACAATTCGTATCGGGGAAGAATGATGAAAAAAAATTTCGCAACCCTTATTTATCTTCTTTGCGCAGTACTTGCCTTTGCTAACGATGTTTATTCCTATGTGTCTCCCACCAACAGCGGTGTAAACGACGACTTGGTTATTCCGTTGCAAATTCAGGACAAACGTTTCATAGCAGAATGGAAGGTGGAAATCACCGATGAAAGCGGCGAAGTGGTGCACATCATTCGCAACAAAGAAAAACGTATCGAAACATCCACGGTTTCCGGCTTTTTCAAAAATCTGTTCGCACCCAAAACCGGCGTGGACGTTCCCGAAACCGTTCGCTGGAACTGCTACTATGCCAACGGCCGCAAAGCCCCCGACGGAATATACTTTTTCCGCATTCAGGCCAAAGACGACAACGATAACGAAACATCCACCGAAAAATACAAATTTGTAATCGATTCGAAAATGCCGGAAATTAAAATTTCCGTGCCCGATCGATTCCGTTTGGAATATTCCGAAGATATAATTTTCGCTCCCGGTAGTGAAGGGGAAAAATCCGTTTTGGAAGTATTGCAAACCGGAAGCAAAGAGGTTTTGTGGGAAGGGGAATTTATCGACATTTACGATAGGGTGGTGCGGAAATTCCAATGGAAGGATTCCGAACCGCAGAGCAAAATTCTTTGGGACGGCGAAGATGATGCGGGGAACATGGTAAGCGACGGAGTTTACACATATGTTATCCGAGCCACTGACAAGGCCGGAAATTCTGCCTCCGCCCAACTTCGAAACATAATCATTGATACTGAAAAACCGGTTGCGGCCATTTCCATTGCCTACGGGGCTTTTTCTCCCACAGGGAACAGTGATCGCAAAAATTTACCCATATACCTCAGTTTAACTTCCCAAAATTCTTTGGTGGATTGGCAGTTACGTATTTTGGATTCTCGGGGAAGACAGGTTAGAACTTACAAGCGCGATTTGGCCAATCCCAAGGCTCCGGCACAAATAGATTTTGACGGAAAAAGCGATGCCGATAAATTGTTGCCGGACGGACTTTACTACGGCGAATTTTCCTCCTTGTTTAAAAACGGAGTTGCCCCCAAGGTAACTTCTCCCAAATTTGTTGTAAAAACAACAATTCCCGCTGTGGAGTTGGAGTTGAAAAATTCCGTTTTTTCTCCCGATGGTGATGGAAAAATGGATGAGCTGAACATCGGCCAAACCTTCGTGGGTGAAGCCACATGGACAGGTCGTGTATATAACGAGGGCGGAAATGTGGTAAAAACCTTTGATTTGGGTGAAAATCCCGATTCCGACTTAGTTTGGGACGGCCTTTGCGATGATTTTACCTTGGCGGCAGACGGCGTATACGTTTACGAAATAAGTGGAGTGGACGTGGCCGGTAACCATGTTTCCGCAAAAACCTCCGGTTTCACCGTTGACACCAGTGCCATGGAAATCTTCCTCACATCAAACCGGATTGGATTTTCACCGGTGAAGGATAAAAATCCCTTGGAGAAACTTCCGGAAAACGCCGTAATCAAATTCTTTCCCCAAATAAAAAGTTCCAGCCCTTTGGCTTCCTACGAACTTATGATTATCGATTCTCGGGGAAATCCGGTGAAAAAGTTCTCCGGAGAAAACCACCTTCCCGCAGAATTTGTATGGGACGGCAGTGATGATACCGGTTTGGTTGTGTCCGACGGTACATTCAGTGCCCTTTTGGAAACAGTGGGACGAAACGGAAATCATTCCGTAGCCGGATTGCCCACAATAATTTGCAAAAGTGCCAAACCCACAATTACGGCTTCTGCCAAATGGAAAATTTTTGATCCCACAGGAGAAAAGCGAGCCTCATTGCCCCTTACCGTGGAATCCTCCGTGGAAAGAAAATGGACGGCGCAAGTTTTGAACAGCGAAGGTTCGACTGTAAAAACCTTCCGTTGGGAAAACTCTTCTCTGCCCAATTTTGAGTGGGACGGAACCGATGATGCAGGCAACGTGGCTCCAAACGGAACCTACTCTGTTTTGATGAGCACGGAAGATATTGCCGGCAATATAGCCGAGACTGTGGTGGAAGACATTTCCCTGGACACTCGACGGGCGAAACTTTTTGTTACCAATGCCTTTGACCGAATTTCCCAATCCGCTACCGATGAACGGAAAAAGCAGAAGGTGCGAGTAAATCTCTCCGACAACGGTCCCCAAGAATCATGGAAGTTTTCCATATATAATTCCGACGGAAAGACTGTCTATTCCGTGGCTTCCAAAGAAGATGATGCCTTCCCCGAGGTGTTTGAATGGGACGGATACAATTCCGACGGCAAACCTGTGCAGGGTGAATTTTATGCCGGAATAAATATTGTATTCCAAAAGGGTGACGAAATTTCCGGTGAAGGAGTGAAATTCACCGTGTGGAATACGCCACCCGAAGTTTCTGTGAAGACCAAGCCACAATTTTTCAGTCCGGACAACGACGGCGTTGACGACGACCTGATTATGGACCTTTCCGTAAAAACGAAATTGCCCATTAAAGAATGGACCTTATCGATTAAGGATCCGCAAAACGGAAACCTTTTCTACCAACAAAGCGGTTCCTCGTCCGTTCCTCCAGGCTTGGTTTGGGACGGAAAGGGCATTAACGGCGAATTGGTTGAATCCGCCACCGATTATCCCTTCGAATTGGTTGTGGTGGACGATATGGGAATGGTGGGACGATATGAGGACATCGTTCCCGTGGATATTTTGGTGCTGCGTTACGGTGATGTGTTAAAAATCCGTATTCCGGGAATCATTTTCGCCGATCGACGGTCAGACTTTGCAGGATTGGATAAACTCACATTGGAACGAAACAATTTTGTGTTACAGCGAATCGCCACCAGTTTGAATAAATTTGACGGTTATAAAATCACCATTGAAGGACATGCCAACCAAGTGGAACGCACAGAAAGCGAAGCCGACTTCAATTTGCAACTGTCCTCTGAACGAGCTCAGTCCATAAAGAATATGTTGTCTAAAATGGGAGTTTCCGCAGAACGAATTTCCACGGTGGGTAAGGGCGACAAGGAACCCGTTGTGTCCTTTGAGGATAAACCCAACTGGTGGAAAAACCGCCGCGTCGAGTTCATCCTTCAAAAATAATTATTTTTCGATTATTGCAATAAGATCGCTGTTGCGAACAATGAGATAATCGGCACCGTCTCCCAGATCAACTTTGGTTCCGGAATATTTATCGTGCATTACTCGATCTCCCACATTGACGGAAATCTTTTCTTTCTCGGTACCGGGCCCAACAGCAACAACGGTTGCCATCTGTGTTTTTTCTTGTGCAGTATCCGGAATAATAATGCCTGAAGCTGTTTTTGTTTCCGCAGCATCGACCTTTACCAGAATTCTGTCTGCCAAGGGTTTGATTTTCATTTTTTACTCCTAAGGATTAGTTTACCATAAATATACATCGAAGAAAAAAAAATGTCAATAGGTAAATCCCCAAACCAATGATAAAAATTAAAAAGTCGATGCACAATCACTGAGGAAAATGCATCGACTTTCGTTGAGAGCAAAACTTTTAAGTCAGCTCAATTTTACATCAACCTATACCGCCCAACAATGCTCCGGCAATAAGAGCTACCAAAGCACAGGCACAGTACAGGAATTTTCCTGTGGGATAGAACCATCCGCCAATGGGCTTGGTACTTCCTTCGTTGACAGCGGCCAAAGCCGTTTCTTTCTTCAACACCCAGAAGAACATTATACCGGCCAACAAGGCTCCCAGCGGACAAATGTAAATGGAAACAAGGTCCATCCACTGTGATGTCCAGGGCTGAATAATCAATGAAACCAAGCAGCCGATTACGCCGATTACCACAACGGATTTTACACGCTTCAGGTTGAAACGTTCTTGCAAGTAAGCAACGGGAGCTTCATACAAGTTGATGATGGAAGTAATTCCGGCAAACAATACGGCAATGAAGAAAATCATTCCCACAATGCGTCCGCCGGGCATTCCGTTAAAAACGTTCACCAAGTAAACGAACATGAGACCCGGTCCACCTGCATCCAATTTGGCGCCGGTTGTAGCCATGGCGGGTATGATAACGAAGGCTGCGGTCAAGGCGGCCACTGTGTCAAAGAAGGCTACGTTGCGGGCTGAAATGGGAATGCTTTCACTCTTGCTCAGGTAGGAACCGTAAATAACGGAACCGTTTCCTGCCACAGATAAGGAGAAAAAGGCCTGTCCGAAGGCATAAATCCACACCTTGGGATTTGCCAAACCGGCAGGATTAAGGGTGAAAATGTACTTGTAACCGTCTTTTGCACCGTCCAATGTGGAAATATAAATTCCCAATCCAACGAAAAGACAGAAAAGTAAGGGCATCATCACCTTATTGCATTTTTCGATACCGCCGGAAACGCCCATGGCCATAATGGCAATGGCTGCGATAATACCAACAATTTGCCAAACACCGTTTCCGATGCCGAAAATTCCGTTGGCAAACATTACGCCAATGGCCTCGCCCAAGGAAGCCGCTTCCGGAGCGGTTGCGCCGAAAGTACCACCGATGGCACCCATGTCGGTCCCCAATCCGTAAAGGCTACCGGAAATTCCCATG
>JAFNZQ010000114.1 GCA_017382775.1 Spirochaetaceae bacterium | reverse complement strand
GTGGAACGCTCCATGTACGATAAATTGCCTGTGAAAGTAACGGGTAGCGTGGCCTTGGAAATCGGAACGGATTTGGTTGCCAACGCCGTGGCCGGTTATTTAAAATGCAAAGGTGCTGTCATCATTGTGGATTTCGGAACGGCTTTGTCCCTCACCGCCGTTAACCATGAAGGTTTGGTCGCCGGTGTGGCCATTGCTCCCGGATTGGCAACATCGGTAGCCGCCTTGTACGGAAGTACGGCTCAGCTGCCGTCAATTTCCCTGTCCGTTCCTGCATCATCCCTGGGACGCAACACTGTGGAATCAATACAATCGGGAATCGTTTTAGGCTATAAACACCTTGTGGAGGGCCTTGTTTCCGAAATGAAGCGAGATTTGGAAAAGGAATTTGGCAGCAAGGATGTTAAAGTGATTGCCACCGGCGGCCTCAGCGATATAATTTTTCCCATCACCGATGCCTTTTCCTTTCACGACAAGGATTTGACCTTGAACGGTTTACGCCTTATCGCCACTTCCATTGTGTAAAATCACCGGGAACCTTTCCTTTTTAACAACCTCAAAGAAATCTCAATAATAAAAAAATTTCTTGACAACCGAAAAAAACCGTGGTACAATTATTGTAGGAAGTTTATTTTTAGGAGTGTTTTATGCCGAGAGTGTTATCAATCATTTTGGGGGGAGGAAAAGGAACTCGACTTTATCCTCTCACGAGCGAACGTTCAAAACCTGCTGTTCCATTTGGAGGTAAATATCGTATAATCGATATTGCAATTTCCAACTGTATAAATTCCAACTTTAAACAAGTTTATGTGTTGACACAGTTTAATTCCGCTTCTTTGCACACTCACATTGCTCACGGTTATCGCTTCGACTCTTTTTCCAAGGGCTTTGTGGAAATCCTTGCTGCGGAGCAAACATTAAATCATTCCGGATGGTTTGAGGGAACTGCCGATGCAGTGCGAAAAAACCTTATTCACTTTAAGGATTCCAGGCCGGATTATTACATAATTCTTTCCGGAGACCAACTTTACCAAATGAGTTTGCGAGATTTCTTGGATGAACATATTTCTTCCGGCGCTGCCATATCCATTGCCACCACCAATGTTACCCGAGAGGCTGCATCGGGCTTCGGAATTATGAAAATCGACGATAAAAAACGCATCCAGGCCTTTAAGGAAAAACCACCCATGGATCAAAACATTGACGATTGGAAAATCCCCAATTCAAAAGATCCCCAGGGACGGGACTATCTCGCATCCATGGGTATTTACATTTTCAATGCCGACGTTTTGGAAAAATCCTTGGACAACGAATTTACCGATTTCGGAAAGGAAATTATTCCCCAGGCGATTAACGACTATCTTGTCCATTCATACGTTTACAGCGGTTACTGGGAAGACATCGGAACCATCCGAAGCTTTTACGAATCCAACCTGGATTTGGCACAGGAAAATCCGAAATTCAACTGCTACGACGAGAAGAACCCGATTTTCTCCTTGGTGCGTGACTTGCCCAACTGTAAGATGATCGATACGGATTTGAACAAGGTTGTTACCAGTGCCGGTTGCGTTTTGCTTAAATCGAAAATCAACAATTCCGTCATTGGCGTTCGAGGAATTGTTCGTGAAAGTTCCGTTTTGGACGGCGTTGTCTTCATGGGTGCGGATTTCTATCAAACTGCGGAAGAGGAAAGTGCGGATATTGCGGCGAAAAGGCCTCTTTTGGGTATCGGAAAGAATTGCCGGATTAAAAATGCCATTATCGACAAAAATGTTCGCATTGGTGATAATTGCAAAATCGGCGTTTCCGGTAAAACTTATGAGAAAGGCCAGCACGGTCCGTTCTACATTGACGACGGAATTATCGTCATCAAAAAGGATAGCATAATTCCTTCCGGAACTGAAATTTAATTTTTCCACATCTTCACGTCTCGAAAGGGGCGTGAAGATGAATTTTTTTTCTTAAACCTTGGGTTTTTCTCACTTTTCTTCCATAATATATGGCGTGAGTGCTTTTTACAAAAAAATTTCCCGTTTGCCCCGTGCTGAGTTTTGTGCCCTTTTGGTTTTACCGCTGTTTTATGTTTTTTTTCCCATGGGGATTTTTCCGAAGAAAATTTATTTTTTTTTCATTCTTACCTTGTGGGGATTTGCGGCGGTGAAAAAAAAGACAATTCCGGCAATTTCATTGGGAATTGTTTTCATCGCCTTGGTAGCCTACATTGGGGTAAATTCCCCAATGCAGTCCCTCTTTCCTCGGGAGCAGGTGGTG
>JAFNZQ010000113.1 GCA_017382775.1 Spirochaetaceae bacterium | reverse complement strand
TTTCTTTCTCCTTGATTTAGTTTGTTGCTTTTAAATTATATCAGGTGAAAGAAACCTTTTCTATACCCTTTTTGGCGACATTATTTTTTACTGCTTACATTTCAAAAATCTCATCGAAAAATTTCTTGATTTTATTCCGTTTTTGTGGTATAATGTTCTATCGATTCATTGTCTTGGCACTTGGAAAAATGCGGAAAAGGAGAATTGTATGGGAAAACTTTTATGGCAGCGTCCTGTGTTTTTTAATCGAAATCGGGTTTATCGTGTTTATTTGGGCGGAAAACTTTTCCACGGGTTTTTGGGTGACAAGGACGAGGACGGATTTCATCCCGAAGAATGGGTTGCATCCACGGTTCATGCCATGAATGCAAATTCCACAGGGCCACTGGAAGGTATTTCCATTGTGGAGGGAACGGAAATTCCCTTTACTCAATTGCTGGAAGAACACCGTGAAGACTGTTTGGGTGACCGTGACACCCTTGGGGTTTTGGTAAAATATTTGGACAGCGCCATTCGTCTTCCCATGCAGGTTCATCCCACACGGGATTTTTCCAAGAAGCATTTTGGCAGTCCTTACGGAAAGGCGGAATCCTGGGTTATCTTGGACACACGTCCCGACGCCTGTATTTATTACGGATTTTCCCGTCAGGTTAGTCGGGAGGAATTTGAAGCCGCAGTGGATAAATCCTTGGAAGATAAATCTTGTATGACGGAATTTGTGAATCGTGTTCCGGTAAAACCGGGGGATGTTTTCTTCGTTCCTGCGGGAGTGATTCACGCCATCGGAGCCGGATGTCTCATGTTGGAAGCCCAGGAGCCGTCGGATTTCACCGTCCAGCCGGAACATTGGTGTGGCGAACATAAATTAAGCGATTACGAAATGTATTTGGGTCTTCCTCGGGAAACGGCCAACGACTGTTTTGATTTTTCCCGTTACGGTGACGATGTGATTAAAAAGGGAAAGAAGCAGCCGAAATGTATTTCAGAAACTTCCAATACCAAACTGGAAAGCCTTATTGATGAAGACGACACGGAATGCTTTTCCGTAAAACGCCTCACTGTGAGCGGCGGTTCGGCACCTTTGGAAGAAGGTGCGGCAGTTCATATTGTGGCACAGGGAAGAGGTGTCGTTCGTTGTGGCGATTTTGTTCGTGAGGTTAAAAAGGGTGACTATTTCTTTTTGCCCGTTAGTGCCGCCGCCGAAGCCTTTGTGGACGGAGATGTGGAACTTTTGATTTGCAAAGGCGGTAAATGACTCTTTCGGAAAGGAGAAAAAATGAAAACCTTGGGATTGGACATTGGAACCACAACCATTTCGGCAATCATTTATGACGAAGCCCGAGGCGTCATGGATTCGCATACAATCAAAAACGATTCCTTTATTGAAGGTCGCTCGTGGGAGCGCCTGCAAGATCCTTCCGTTATTTGGGAAAAGGCCCTTTCTCTCGTTAAAGATTTTTCCAAAAACGGAGATTTATCCGCCATGGGCTTGACGGGACAAATGCACGGAATACTTTATTTAGACAAAAACGGCAATCCCACAAGTCCCCTTTATACATGGCAGGATGGGCGTGGCAATCTTCCCTACGATGAGGATTCCACCTGGGCCACACACCTTTCGCGGCTGACGGGTCACTCCATTTGCAGCGGTTACGGCGCCCTTACTCACTACTACAATGTGGCGAATGGTTTGGTTCCCGAAAATTCCGTGGCCTTTTGTACAATTCACGACTATTTGGCAATGAAGTTTTCCGGCAGGAAAACTCCTGTAACCGATTCCACAAATGCCGCATCCTTGGGGCTGTACAATCCATTGAACAATTGTTTCGACCAAGAGGCAATTCAAGGTGTCGGAATGGACATTTCCTTTTTTCCCGACCTTTGCCGAAATCCTTGTTTGGGAAAAGGCCTTTTCGATTTCCCGATTTTTCTTCCCATCGGCGATAATCAAGCCGCATTTTTGGGCTCCACCGGTGGCGACACCGATGTTCTTCTCATAAACATGGGAACCGGCGGTCAAGTTGCTCTTTATTCCGCGGATTATATTCAATCGGATTCCATGGAAACACGGCCTTTCCCCGACGGCGGTTGGCTTTTGGTGGGAGCGTCCCTTTGCGGCGGAAAAAGTTACGCCCTTTTGGAAAACTTTTTTCGCGAGACGGTGAAAATGGTTACGGGAAAGGATATTTCCGCCTACGATTCCATGATGGCGGCCTTGGATGAATCAAATCCCATTGGAGACATTCCTCAAGTGTCAACCTTGTTTTTGGGGACGCGGCAAAATCCTCACTTGCGAGGTTGTATTTCTCATCTAACCGACAAAAATTTTACCCCTCAACACCTTATTTGGGGGATTATGCAGGGAATGGCCGATGAGTTACATTCCATGTACCGCGGATTTTTATATTCCGGAGGGAAATCTCCGAAAAAAATGGTTGGTTCGGGAAATGGATTGCGGAAAAATCCTCATTTGCGAAAAATTTTTGAGGGAACCTTTGCTTTGCCCATGATTTTGTCGGAAAACAACGAAGAAGCCGCCTGTGGTGCTGCAATATATGCCTTGAAACATTGCCGATAAGGATTTTGCCTTTTCAGAGACTTTGCATTTTCTGTAAAACTAATTCCTTTTTGGGAACCGACGGGATTCCACCGTGAGTTTCCGTGGAAATTCCTGCCGCCGTCGATGCGTAACGGCCTATATATTCCAAGTCCGTCCGGGTTAGCAGGGATGGTTCCTTGTTGAGTTCCAGCAGACGAGCAAGGGCACTTCCGCCAAAAATGTCTCCGGCTCCGGTTGTGTCAACGGATTTGACTTTAAGGGCTGAAAAGGCACATTGGGCATTTTTTGTTTTGAGGATGGCACCTTTGTCGCCCATTGTTACCATGGCCAATGAAACTCCATGGTGATTCATCAAATTTTCGGCACCCTCTTCCGGTGAACAGTTCCAAAGAAATGAAATTTCTTCATCACTGATTTTTACCACATGGGATTGGGAAAGTCCCCACAAAATTTGTTCCTTTGCATCTTCTTGCAGTTTCCAAAGGGGCTTTCGCAGGTTTGGATCGAAGGAAATCAATTTATTCAGACTTTTTGCAAAGGACACCGCTTTTTTCGTGGCTTCCCGTGCAGGTTCATGGGTTAGGCTTAAAGTTCCGAAGTGGAAGGCTTTGGCTTTTTTCAAAAGGGACGTGTTGATTTCTTCATACTTCAACTGAGTGTCCGCACCGGGCTTTCGGGCGAAACTAAATTCTCGGTCGCCGTGAGTGTCAAGGGTGACGAAGGCCAACGTTGTGAATACAGAAGAGTCCACAACAATTCCTCGGGTGTCAATTCCGGATTCGTCCAAAGTTTTTATGAGTAAATGGCCGAAAGCGTCGTTGCCCACCTTTCCGATGAAAGCGGTTTTGGCTCCGTAGGCGTTTAAGGCTGCCAAGAAGTTTCCGGGAGCGCCACCGGGGTTTGCGACCATGATTGGATAACCGAAATTGTCCTTTCCCTTTGGGGTGAAATCAATTAAAAGTTCGCCTAATGCAACCACATCATACATGGATTTTTGACCTTTGGATAAATCCACAGAGATAAAACACCCAACAATCCCGCAAAAAAGCGGATTTGGGGAGACTTGGTGAATTTAATTCCGATTTCTCGGAAGCTTGTCCGTGGAAAGGGAAGAAACCCATTTCCACAGACAAGGTAGCAAATTTATTTGGTCAGAACAGAAACACCGGTATCGGTTACAGCACCGCCCAAGTTTTCTCCGTTGAGAACGGCAACAGCGGCTTTTACGCCTTCATAGCCCATAACGTCGGGGTTCTGTGCCATAGTGGCAAGAATGAATCCGTCGGAAATGAGACCCATGATTGCATCGGATTTGTCAAATCCAACAACAACTACGTCGCTTGCATCTGCTTTTACAGCATTTCCGGAACCGTTGGTTGAACCTTCGTTGCATCCGAAAATTCCCACAACACCCTGGGTGATGTAGTTTTCGGCGATTGTCTGGGATTTTGCAGCATCGCCTTCGCCATATTGTGTTTCCAACAATGTGAAAGCGGTTCCTTCGAAAGCTTCACGGAAGCCTGCTTCACGTTGTACTGTGGAATCGGTTGCGGCATTTACGTTTACGATACCGACTTTGCCTTCCACGACGCCACGATTGGCCAATTCTGCCAACATTGTTTCGCCGGCGGTTTTTCCTGCAGCACGGTTGTTGGTGGAGAAGGTTGCTTCGCCGGGAACGTTAGCGGGAGAGTCAACGTAAACAATTTTTACACCGGCAGCGGCAGCTTCACGCAATGCGGAAGAAACTGCATCGGGGCCGTTGGCTGCAACTACGATGGCGTTGCATCCGGATGATACAGCATTGTTGATTTGTTCAATCTGCTGTGCATCATCTTTTACGTTGGGAGCCATGTTCACAAGGTTTACACCAAATTCTTCAGCGGCTTTTTTTGCTCCGCCTTCCAAGGTTACCCAGTGCTGGTCGATTCGGTCCATGGTGATCAAAGCAACTTTAAATGTTTGTGCTTCGGATCCTTCTGATTCTGCTGCCTCTTTTTTGCTGCATCCGGCAAGCATTCCGAAAATCAATGCAAAAGAGAGTACAGTTACCAATGTTTTTTTCATTTTAATCCTCCTGTGGATTTTTTTATTTCTTAATCGATTTTACATCGACTAAATCCCAATTTATTTTTTTGCCTTTTTCTTTGAGCCGGAACCTTGTCGGAAAACCACGTCAATTAACACAGCGCCGGTTACGATGAGGCCGATAACCAATCGTTGGATACCCACGGATGCACCGATGATTCCCAATCCGTTTTCCAAGGTTTGCCACACTCCGGCACCGGCAAAGGCACCTAAAAGCAATCCTGTTCCGCCCAAGGGGGAAATTCCGCCGATAACTCCGGCTGCGACGCCGTACATTTCGTAGGAAACGCCGGCTTCCATGTTACCCATTCCGGCCTGTCCTGCCAAGATAAGTCCTACAACAAATGAACAAAAGGCACTGATTAAGTAGGCCTTGGTTGTGGTCAAGAAAACGTTTACGCCGGACAACTTTGCCGCTTCCACGTTGGATCCGATGGCATAAATGTGGCGACCTGTTCGGGTTTTGGACATTATGAAGAACACCACCAAGAATATTATAAAGGCGATTAAAAAGGCGTTGTAAATTCCCAAGGTTTTTCCATAATAGAAAAAGTTTTGTACAGCATCGCCGGCTTCTTTTCCCAATCCGGTGGAGATTGCGTCGGTGTTGCGGTTTCCGTTGGCCATGTAGGCCACACTTCGTGCACAGAACATTGTTCCCAAGGTTGCGATAAAGGGCGGAAGTTTGAATTTGCCTACGAGAATTCCGTTTATAAGGCCGAATGCCATGCAAGCAATGAAGGCTACCATTAAGGCCAACATTACGGAAAAGCCCTTACTCATCATTGTGGCGGAAATCATTGCGGACATTGCCACCACGGAGCCGATGGACAGGTCGATGTTTCCGGTGATTAGGATTACGCCTTGTCCCACACCCACCAAAAGATATTTGGCCATGGACCGCAACAGGTTCAAAATGTTTGCGGATTTTAACACGTTGGGATCGATGAGACCGAAAACCAACAACAGTATAATCCATCCCACGAAGCCCACCATCGCGGCTCCTAATCCACGCACGGTAACAATTCGTTTTTTTACATCATTTAAAACATTCATTTTTGGTCTCCTTAATTTTATACGGCTTTATCCGCAAACTTGTTTTCAAATTGAGTTGCCAGAGTGAGAATTTCTTCCTGGGTTGTGTTTCGTGCCATAACTTCGCCGGTAATTCGGCCGTCACACATTACGATGATTCTGTCCGCAATTCCCATTACTTCCGGCATTTCGGAAGAGACAAAAACCACGGCAACTCCCTGTTGTTTCAGCTGATTCATAAGGTTGTAGATTTCAACCTTGGCGGCAACGTCAATTCCTCGTGTGGGTTCGTCAAAAATGACCACTCGGGAATCACGGGTGAGCCATTTTCCCACAACGACTTTTTGCTGGTTTCCGCCGGAAAGGCTTCCTGCGTCAACTTCCACGTTGGGTGTTTTTATTCGAAGATTTTCCACGGCTTTGTCGCAGATTTGGTCTTCTTTCTTTTTGCTTACCACACCTAATTTGTTACACACCAAATCCAAGTTGGGAAGAGCAATGTTTTCACGAATGGGAAGTTTTGTGCACAAACCGTCTTTTTTGCGGTCTTCCGGAGCCAAGACGATTCCGGCTTTGATGGCGTCGGCAGGGCTGTTTATGGTTACGGCCTTTCCGTCCAGGTAAAGTTCGCCGGAGGTTTTCGGGTCAACTCCGAAAATGGCTCGGGTGGTTTCCGTTCGTCCTGCACCCATAAGGCCCGCAAAGCCGACTATTTCGCCGGCATAGACTTCGAAATTTATGTCTCGCACGAGATGGCCTGCGTTGAGGTTTTTAACTTCGAAGATTTTTTCACCCTTTTGGCAGTCCACACGGGGGAATTTTTCCTTTATTTCCCGTCCCACCATGTTGGTGATTATTTCGTCCATGGAAACGTCTTTGAAGTTCATTGATGTGATGTATTGTCCGTCTCGCATAATTGTGACACGATCCACGATGTGCTGCAATTCTTCCAAGCGGTGGGAAATGTACACGATTCCGCATCCGTCGGAACGAAGCCGTTTGATTATTCGGAATAATTCGTCGATTTCCTTTGCAGTTAATGCGGAAGTGGGTTCGTCCATTATAAGAACTTTGGCGTTAATTGACAAAGCCTTGGCAATTTCCACCATTTGCTGCTTTGATACGGGGAGATTGCCCACCATTTCGGATGCGGAAATGTCGATTTTCAAATCGTCCAAAATTCGGGCCGCTTCGGCTTCCATTGCCTTTTTGTCCACGAAAAGGCCTTTTCGAATTTCTCTTCCCAAAAACATATTTTCCGCAACGGTCAGGTGAGGACACATGTTTAATTCTTGATGGATAATTGCAACTCCCAGTGCTTGGGCCTGTTTGGTGTTTAAATCGCCACACTGTGTTCCGAAGATTTCCACAGTTCCGCCGTCACGGGTGTAAACACCGGAAAGAATTTTCATTAGGGTTGACTTTCCGGCACCGTTTTCGCCCAATAAGGCCATTACTTCGCCACTGCGCAACTCGAAGTGCACATTGTCCAATGCTTTGACGCCGGGGAAATTTTTGCAGATTCCTTGCATAAAAACAATGGTTTCCATTCATTTCCTCCTATTCTTTTTTATTATTGACTTTCCTTAAAGGAATGTCACTAATATTGTACCACCGTTTTTTCGGTTTGTCAAATTTTTGTATTTGGGGGTGTGGAGGTAAATAAGCGTAATTTCCCCATTCGATAAGTTTAGTATACACTGTTTTTCAATCTTTGTAAAGGGGGAAAGGGGAAAAACCTGTATTTATTTGGTTTCCCAAAGCCAGGCGCGATATTCGTAGTCTTCGGGGGATGTTATCCCGACCAGTATGACTAACCCCGATGTGGCATAGCGAGTTTTGGCGCAAGTAACCAGGTAGACTTCACCGGGGCTCAATTCCCATTCGTTTAGGGCTTGTTCCATGAGCCACTTGTTGTTTTTGGTTAATTTTGAAACGGGGATTAATTCGATGTTTCCCATGGGTTTTTGGTCTGCGTCGGGTGTTTCAATTGGCGGTGTCGGGGAAGGTTCGGCAAGGTTTTCCATGGCTCCTTGGTTCGCGGTGAGCATTGCTCCAAGCAACAATATAGGCAACAATCCAAGAAACGCTTCAGAGGAGTCGGTCTTACTAAGCTCTTCTATTTTAGGCAAAAAAGTCTCTTTGATTCGTTTTTGGATGGGGGCGGATACAACATCGGGTTCGTTATTAAGGAAAGCAGAAAGAGTTTCACCTTCGAGTTTATCAAAGAAAGCGGAAAGAGCTTCAACATCGAATTTATCAATGTATTCTGCTTGGGCATAACCTTCGAAATCTTGATCATAGTCGCGATAGTGTTTTAGGTCTGTGGTCTGGGCAAAGGCGGCGGAAAGGGTTAGGGTGAGGAAAAGGGATAAAAAAAGTTTTTTGCTCATTGAGCCTTCCTTAAATTTTGGGGTATAAAAAGGCGATTGTATACTATAATTATAACCTGCTTTTTTGCGGCTGTCAAGGCTTTTTTGAGGGTTTTACATTGAGTTTTTTTACATAAGGGTTTTATCCGAGAAAAAGGTTGTTTTTTCCACCGCGTTAGGGCTCCGGAGGGTGCGCAGCAGTCTCGGCGCAGGGCGACGAGACCGAAGTGAAACGAAGCCCGTAGGTAGCCCGACCTCTTGCGTAGCAAGGGGGAACGCCCAAAAAACCGGGATTATCCTTGACTTGCAAAAAAATATGGTATATACTATTTGTAGGTTTTTATAAAAAAAGAGGATTTTATGAACTTTGACGTAAATCATCCCGTTTTGTTTGTTATTGTTGCGGGAATTATTTTCGTGGTTCTCCTTCAATCGGTGTTCTTTTTGATAAAGGCGTGGAAGCGGGGAGTTGAATTGGGAATGGACAGGGGAAAGCTGCGGCGTGTGGCGGTGACGGCCGGGGTTTTTACCATTGCTCCGGCGGTGGCTATTGTTATTAGCGTTATCACCCTTTCCAAGGATTTGGGCCTTGCTTTGCCGTGGTTGCGTCTTAGCGTTGTGGGGTCTCTTTCCTACGAAACCATTGCTGCGGCCAATGCGGTGAGTGCCATGGGCCTTGTTTTTGGGCAGATTCCCTCTTTGTCGGCTTCCCAATATGTTACCATCGCTTATGTTATGACCTTGTCTATTATGGTTGGAATTTGGCTTGTTCCTGTGGTTTGCAAGAGAATGCAAAAAGGAATGATTTCTTTGGAAAACAGGGATAAAAAATGGTCGGAGATTTTTCAGTCATCCATGTTCATCGGAATGATTTCCGCCTTTGTGGGTTACGTTTTTTGCGATGTTTCTTCGGTGTTCCGCGGTTCTTTTGTTGGACTTATTCCCGTTTGCGTAATGGTTGTTTCCGCCGTGATTATGGCGGTTTTGGGTTTGATTTCGAAAAAGGCCCACATTCGGTGGCTTCGGGATTATGCCCTGCCTTTGAGTTTGATTGGCGGAATGGCTGCGGCGATTCCCATTACCGGTTGGTTGGGTTAAGGAGGTTGTATGAAAAACGAAAATTTTTCTTATTTGGATAAAGTTCATCGATGGGGAACGGTTTGGAATCTGTCCGTTATGGTTGTTTTGCTGGCGTTTCCCGTGGCCATTTCGTTAATTTTCAAAACGGCTCCCGATAAAAACGGTCTTCTTTTCGGTCTTCTTGCCACGGCTCCCATGTATTGGGCGGTGGGAATCATCGAGACATTTACTTACATCCCCATGATGGGTGCCGGCGCGTCCTATCTTTCCTTTGTTACGGGAAATATTTCCAATCTGAAATTACCTTGTGCCATAAATGCCTTGGAGCAGGCGGAAGTAAAGGTTTCTTCCGAAGAAGGGGAAGTGATTTCCACCATTGCAACAGCGGTTTCGGGGATTGTTACCACGTTGATTATAATTTTGGGAGTTTTACTCATCGTTCCTTTGTCGCCAATTCTTAATTCGCCGGTTTTGGTTCCGGCCTTTGCTCAAATTTTGCCTGCTCTCTTCGGCGGTTTGGGCGTGGCTTTGGTGGCGGAGAATTGGAAAATTGCCGTGGCACCGTTGGCTTTGATGCTGATTTTGTTTGTTTGCGTTCCGGCCTTGAACGCAGGCACTGTGGGAATTATGGTTCCCGTCAGTGTTCTTTTCACTCTCGGTTTCAGTCGGATTTTGTACAAAAGGGGGATTTTGTAATGGTTGTTCTCTGGATTTTCTTGGGGATTTTTGCCTTTTTTCTCGCTGTGATTTTAATTCGTACCGCTTGTTTTAAGCCCAAGGCCGAAGTGCCGTTGACCGGTGAAAAAATTGATTTCGACCGTAACCGTGCGGTGGAATCTTTGCAGAAACTGGTTCGTTTTAAGACAATTTCATATTTCGATTCTTCTTTGGAAGATGATTCTGAGTTTCAGGCCTTGATTGATTGCCTTCCGTCATTGTATCCTTCGGTTTTTGAAAAATGCACGTCGATTCCTTTGTCGGATCGTGCCTTGTTGTTTTTGTGGCCGGGAAAGGCCCACGATGCGCCCTCTGTGATGATGGCCCATTACGATGTGGTTCCCGTGGAAGAGGCCAACTGGGAAAAGCCGCCTTTCGACGGAATTATTGAGGACGGCCTTTTGTGGGGACGAGGAACTTTGGATACGAAAGTTACCTTTAACGGCGTTCTTTCCGCGGCAAATCACCTTATTGATGAGGGCTTTGTCCCGGAGCAAGACGTTTATTTCGCCTTTTCCGGCGGCGAAGAGGTTAGCGGACTCGGTGCGGTTCGCATTGTGGAATGGTTTGAAAAACAGGGGATTAAGCCGGCCTTGGTGGTGGATGAAGGTGGCGCCGTGGTTCAAGATGTTTTTCCCGGCGTTAAGGCGCCGTGCGGTTTAATCGGAATTGCGGAAAAGGGGATGGTTAATTTGACTTTTTCGGTTTCTTCCGGCGGTGGGCACGCTTCTGCGCCCAAACCGCACACTCCCATTGGAGTTTTGTCCCGTGCTTGTTGCACTGTGGAGAATAATCCCTTTCCCATGCATATTTCCAAACCTGCCGGTGAAATGTTTGATACACTGGGACGGCATTCGACTTTTTTGTTTAGGATGATTTTTGCCAATATGTGGCTTTTTTCCGGAGTGATTGACCTTTTGGGTAAGAAAAGCGGCGGTGAGATAAACGCTTTGGTTCGCACCACTGTGGCCTTCACTCAGGCTGCGGGAAGTAAGGCGCCCAACGTGATTCCGCCCTCGGCTTCAATGACGGCCAATTTGCGACTTTCGCCGGCGGACAGCGTTGCAGGAGTTACGGAACGGCTTCGGTCTCTTGTGGGGGACGGTGTTTCCGTTTCTGCGGACAACGGAATGGAACCCAGCCCCATTTCTGAAACAAATTGTACCGCTTGGAATAAGGTTGCATCCGCCGTTTCCAACACATGGCCCGGCTGTATTGTTTCTCCTTACTTGATGGTTCAGTGTTCCGACAGTCGCCATTATCGGGATTTGTCCAATCACGTTTACCGTTTTTCGGCCATGGATCTTACCTCGGAGGAACGCAGCACCATTCACGGTAACAATGAACGCATTCGCCTGGAAAGCATTCATCGTGCAGTGGAATTCTACATCCGCCTGATGAAACAGTGCTAGGTTGGGGGGCTTTGAAGTGTGGTGGCCACACGAATTGCGCTAAACCATGGATAGAAATGAATGCATTATCTTTCTTACCGATAAATACGGAACGAAAGATAGAACTACTGATATATCGAGCATCTCATATGATAATCTAAAAAAGGTGTGGAATATTTCTTTTGTTGGTGACAGACGTATTTTTCATTACAAAAGGGAGAGCATACAAGTAATCAGAAATTGTTTGAAAAATAAGCATTCTGCGACAGTATTTGCATATCTTTTACGAATGGCGGAATTTAGTGACATTCAAAACGATAAAGGTCAAAATTTATTGGTACGCAATCTTGCAAAAACACGTTTTATTAGTGAAGAATCTGTTTTAGCAAGATATTTAAATCCACAGAACTGTTCAGCAAAGCGTTCTGGCAATTCAACCCTTATTTTCCCCTTTGGTTGCAACAACAGCCAGTTTGAAGCTGTGAGTAAGGCAATGAAAAATTCCATAAGCATTATCCAGGGCCCACCCGGAACCGGTAAAACGCAAACGATTTTGAATATTATTGCAAACTTATTGATAAATCAAAAAACCGTTCTTGTTGTGTCCAATAACAATAATGCAACTGCCAATGTTTACGAAAAACTTTCTTCCGATAAATATGGATTTGGGTTTCTTTGTGCCACTCAAGGGAATAGGCAAAACATCGAAGATTTTTTAAAAAATCAACAACGGTTTTATCCGGAATATCTGAAAGAATGGATAGCAGAAACAACTGTTGCCTCCTTAGATGTTGAAACGAGCAGTTTGAAAGAATATTTTGAAATAAATGAGCGCATTTCCTTAATACAAACAGAGCTTTCTGCAGTTGAGGCCGAGATAAAACATTTTGGTATTGTAACCGGACCGGATATTTACGATAACACAAGATTACTTAGACAATCATCGTCAAAACTTATGGATTTACTTCTAAACATTCGTTATACATATGCAGAAAAAGAAAAACTTGGTTTTTTTAAGAAGTTGTTCCTTAAAATTAAATATGGATTCGGATCTGAAAAATTTCGCATGCTTGAACCGGAGAAACTTCTTGAAACGATAAGGGCTTCTTACTACGTGGTTAAACAAAAAGAACTTATTGCAGAATTGGATGAAAAACGGAAGTTTGTGAAAGATTTTGATCCTTCCGAGGTATACAATAAAAGTCTAAAAGCTTTGCAATTAGCAGTGGCTAATAAATATTCAAAGAAAATCGAACGTATACAGTTTAAGAATTGGGAAGAAATATATTTTAATCCTGAAATGTTTGTTCGAGAGTACCCTGTGGTTTTAAGTACGACATTTTCGTCTCGGGCTACAGTAGGGGAAGGGGTAAAATTTTTATTTGACTATGTGATAATGGACGAAGCGTCTCAAGTTGATGTTGTTACCGGTGCGTTGGCCTTGTCTTGTGCGAAAAATGCAGTAATTGTAGGCGATAAAATGCAACTTCCCAATGTAATTGAAGAAAATAAGAAGAAAATGGTACAAGAAGTGTTTTCGCAAACGAACCTTAATCCCGGGTATAATTTTATGAATAGTTTTTTGGTGTCTCTTGAATTGGTTTTGCCGAATACACCACAAACATTACTGCGAGAACATTATCGGTGTCATCCTAAGATTATCAATTTTTGCAATCAGCAATTTTATGGCGGGAAGCTTTTGATAATGACGGAAGATAACGGAGAGCCGGATGTGTTAAAGGCAATAAAAACCGTTCCGGGCGATTTTTGTAGGAATCATTGTAATCAACGTCAAATAGACGTAATAAAGGAAGAAATTCTCACTGAATTTAGCGAATACGAAAAATCAAACTTGGGGATAATTACTCCATATAATAATCAAGTTGAAGCTATAACCACACAAATTCCACATATTGATGTGGCTACCGTACACAAGTATCAGGGGCGTGAAAAGGATAATCTTATCATCTCCACGGTAGACAATAAGATTACAGAGTTTGCTGATGATTCAAATATGTTAAACGTTGCGATTTCGCGAGCAAAGAAAAAATTGACAATTGTTTTATCGGGAAATGAACATCCGAAAAATTCTAATTTGGTTGCATTACTCAAATATATTCAATATAACA
>JAFNZQ010000112.1 GCA_017382775.1 Spirochaetaceae bacterium | reverse complement strand
ACTGCTTCCGCTTCTCTTTGGGCGTCTTGCTTTATGCGTTCCGCACGTTGTTCCACGGCGGACAGTTGAAATTTGGCATAAAACCAACGAATAATCCAACCAAGAAAAATTCCAATCAAAGGGAGAACGACATAAATAATTGTTTGCATGTTCCCTCCAAAATGATTTTACAAAATTTTCGCTACCATTGTATAATATAACAAAAAGAATGTCAATGGGTTACATAAAAATCTTTTAAAAAAATAAAATTCCCCAAAATCTTGACAAAATATGGGTTATATAGTATAATTTGATACATTGGGGTATTTGTATGTTTGATATCGGAAAATTTAAAAGTGCCGGAAAACTCAGGCTGAAAGGGTCTGTTAAAAGTTGTTTGCCGGTGTCTGTCATTATTCTTGTTTTGATGGCTTCAACATCGGTGAGAAAATCCTCCGGCGGTGTACCGGGAAATGTCACCGCAAGCGATATTTCTTCTTGGAATTTTTCCATGGTTTACGGATTGGAGATTTCCGCCGATCCTTTTGCTTCTGCTTTGAGTATCATCAATTTTGTGGTTACAGGGATTTTATCCCTTGTTGTGGCAAAGTTTTTTTTGAAATTTTCGAAAATGCCTTTGACGGAAAAGCCCACCTTGCGAATGTTCATCGACGGGTTTTCCGACTGGGCCAAAGGACTTTTGGGGTTTTGTTGGATGACTCTTTGGATTGTTCTTTGGTCTTTTCTGCTTTTTATTCCCGGAATTATTAAAATTTTTGCATACAGTCAAACTTTTTACATTTTGGCGGAATATCCGAAAATGGGTGTTCGAAAGGCCATGAAAATCAGTGTTGCCATAACTCGCGGTTACAAATGGGATTTGCTCCTTTTGGGTTTGTCCTTTGTGGGGTGGTTTTTTCTTTCTGTCCTAACTTTCGGGCTTTTGCTGGTGTGGGTTTATCCTTATGCGCAATTGACATTCGCTTACGCATACAGGTATTTGAAAGAGCGGGCTTTGGCATTGGGGCAGCTTCATCCGTCGGATTTTGAATAGGAGGATTTATGAGCGACAACAGCGAAAATACGGACTTTATAATTGTGGATTCCGAGCCTCAAGGAGAAAGTCCCAAGAGGAAAAAAGCGGATAAATCCCAAGTGGTTTTTTTGATTGTGATTGCATTGGCTGTGGTGGGAGGAATTCTCAATTTTGTGGGGAGTAAAGTGTCGGAAAAAAAGCCCGTCACTTCCGCATTTCGGTCGATTTCCCATGGAACAAACAACGTTACCATGCCCGGAGGAAAGGACTTCATCGGGGAACTGCATATTGAAGGGGTGATCGAAGAGGAAAATTCCACTTATAACCAAAAAAACCTTCTTTCCGCATTGGATGATTTGGCGAAAAACAAGAAAAACAAGGGCCTTTTGCTTAAAATAAATTCCCCCGGAGGAACGATTTACGAATCCGACGAAATGTATAAAGCCGTAATGAAGTACAAAGAGGAAACGAAACGTCCGGTGTGGGCGTATATCGGTTCAATGGGGGCTTCCGGCGGATACTACATTGCCTGTGGGGCGGACAAAATTGTTGCAAACCGTAATTCATTGGTGGGCTCCATTGGTGTTATTTCCGGTACTTCCGTGGATATGACGGCTTTGTTCGAACGTCTTGGTGTAAAGGTTACCACCTTTCATTCGGGACGGAACAAAACAATGTTGAGCAGCAACGAACCTTTGACGGAAGAACAACGGGAAATAATGCAGTCCATTTCCGATGAGGCCTACGATCAGTTTGTTTCGGTGGTGGCTGACAGTCGTGTTTTACCTGTGGCGGCGGTGACGGAATTGGCCGACGGGCGAATTTATACCGCGGCTCAAGCAAAGAATCTTCGACTTTTGGATGATGTGCTTTTTTGGGAAGATTTTTGCACTCAAATGAAGGAAGCTTGCGGACTTGGTTCCGACGGAGAGATTCAGGAGATCAGCACGGTGGAAAAAGATTTTTGGCACGATTTTTGGCACGGTGCCAAGGGGTTTTTTCGGCAAATATCTCTTTCGTCGGAAGAAAGATTGATGGAGCACGTTATGAGCAATAATGTGAAATTTCCGGCCTATTATTATGGTGGTTTTTAATGAGAGATTTTTCCGGTTTGAAAAAAGAGTTTTATGATCGTTACGGTAGTTCTCCCCAACAGATTTTTTCCTGTCCCGGACGGACGGAAATTTGCGGTAATCATACAGATCACAACAGCGGAAAGGTTTTGGCCGCTTCCATCGGATTGGATTGCGTTGCGGCCGTTTCCAAAACCGACACAGGTAAAATCCGCATTTTCGATTCCGTTTATAATGAAGATTTTTCCGTGGATTTAACGGATTTGGCTGTGGGTTCAAAGGGATCCGTGGCTCTTTTGAAAGGAATTTTATCGTCCTTTTCGCAAAACGGCTTCAAAATCGGTTCCTTCGATGCGGCTTTTTCGGGAAATATAATCAGCGCATCCGGCCTTAGTTCTTCGGCGGCTTTCGGAATGTTGTTGTGCGGAATTTTGAACGAATATTTTAATGAGGGAAAAATCCCCGTGGAAAAGTTGGCCTTTTTAGAGCAGGCGGCGGAACATTCCCACTGGCAGAAAAAAATCGGTTTGATGGATCAGATTTCCTGTGCAGCCGGCGGAATGGTCTACATCGATTTTGAAGAACCGCAAAATCCGAAAATACAACGCCTTGATGTGGATTTTGACAAATTCGGATACGAAATGCTCATTGTGAATACCGGTGGCAATCATGCGGATTTGTCTCCTCAATATTCGGCAATTCCCGGAGAAATGAAAAGCGTCGCAGCCTTTTTCGGAAAAGAGGTTCTTCGTCAGGTTGCCTACGAGGATTTTTTGAAAAACGGCGTTGAAATTCGAAAAAAATGCGGCGATAGGGCATTTTTGCGGGCAATTCATTATTTTAGGGAAAATCTTCGGGTGGAACAGCAGGTTCAGGCTTTGAATAATGGCGATTTCCCACGATTTTTGCAGTTGGTAAGTGATTCCGGAAAGTCTTCGGCACAATTTTTGCAAAACGGATCGGTGGCGGAAAAGCCGGAAGAACAGCCAATGTTCGTCTTCTTGGCTCTGACCGAAGCCTTTTTCGCGGCCAATGACGTAAAAGGTGTGACTCGCATTCACGGTGGCGGATTTGCCGGTGTGATTCAGGTTTTCCTCCCCAAAACCGAAACGGGAAAATATCGCAGCTTCATTGAAGAATGCGGATATTCCCCCGATATCGTTTTAAGTCCCGGAATTTGTTTGAACGGTTTGCGTTTGGTGGAGTAATGGAAAATTTTCTGACTGCGGTAAATGCCGTTTTGCCAACGCTTTTCATTCTTTTTTTGGGAAATCTTTGTCGCCGCACAAAGGTTTTGAACACAACGATTACCAACGGTTTTAACAAGGCAATTGTGTATGTGTTTTTGCCCTCTCTCATAGCGGTGAATTTTCTGAAAGTTGATTTGAAGGAGTTGATGGACGGAGAGCTTTTTCTTTTCGCCTTTCTGTGCCTCACCGGGGAAATGGTTCTAATGTTTTTTCTCAAAAAACTTTGGGATAAAAATCCGGTTAAAAGCCTGTCCGTAATCGTTTCGGTGATAAATTCCAACTGTCTTATATTGGGAGGAAGTATCGCCGTTTCCCTTTATGGATATTTGCCTTATTCGGTGGCTTTTTTGGCTTCGGTAATTTCGATTGTTTCCAATGCCTATGCGATTTTGCTTTTTCAGTTGGCGGGGAAGGGACGGTTTTCCTTTTCGCTCTTTCTGGGGATAATCAAAAATCCTCTTATTGTAACCCTTTTGATTACTCTGACCATTCGGATTTTGAATGTTCCTCTGCCCAAATTTCTTGTAATGCTCATCGAAACTCTTTCGGAGGCGACAACTCCCGTGTCTCTTTTGTGTTTGGGCGTTTTTTTTGATTTCAATGGTTTGCGAAAAACGGCGACTCCGGTTTTAAAAGGAATTGCGGTGCGATACCTTTTTGCCTTTTTTGTGGTGTGGCTGGCGGTGCAACTTGGTTTTCGGGGAGAACGTTTAGCGGCTTTGATTTTCGTTTTCGGCACTTCCACGGCAATTTCCGCCTATCCCTTGTCCATTGAATACGGTGGCGATTGGGAGATTGTGGGAAATTCCGTGGTGATTTCGGCCATTACATCGATTTTTTTCGTAGCCTTGTTTATTTTTGTGCTAAAAAATCTTGGTTGCTTATGATTTTAGGTGAGGATACAGATGGAAAATGAAAATTGGTTGGACGAGCATTTTCGCAGCTTGTTCGAGGATGAAATGCGGGTTTTGGAACGTCGTCGAGCCGGCGATCCGTCCTTGACAATAGAAGATTTGGAAGGATCGTTGCAATCTTTGTACAGCGCCCAGGGTGCGGACTGGGAAGGGCGAGGACCTGTGGCGGATGCAGCCATTGATGCATCCATTGCGGCCTACGAGGCCTTTATTGAAAGATGGAAAAAGGAATTTTCATGAAGCGCATATTTGTTTTATTCCTCTTGGTTGCTTTTTCTCTTCAGATGTTTTCTCTGGATTCAACGGGATTCATTCCTCAAGAAAAGCCTTTTTGCTTGGATTGGACATTGGATGGAATTTTACTGGGTGGTGGCGTGGCCGGTTTTACCACGACCGCTATTGTGTCCCAGTGGGCAAACAAGGCTCTTTCACCATACACCGATGGCAAACGAGATGCCGATGAAGTAGGGGCTTTCGATAGATGGTCCGCCGGGCGATTTTCCGAAACGGCCGATATGATAAGCGACGTGGGGCAAGTTGCGGCCATGGTTGCGCCTTTGGTGCTTTGCGCCTTGCCTGAATCGGAATGGAGTACGGTAATCATAATGTATGCCGAGGCTTTAGCTTGGAGTTGGACATTGAAAGAAAGTCTTAAATCCGGAGTGCAGCGATATCGTCCTTATATGTACGGTGACGATTTTCCCGAGGATAAGGTGGATGAAGGAGATTATCTTCGCTCTTTCCCTTCGGGACATACAACTTTGGCTTTCAACGGGGCCGTTTTTACATCCTATGTTTTCGCAAAGTATTTTCCCAACAGGGTTTCTACCTATGTTGTTATTCCCACGGTGTGTTCGGTGGCGGTGGCTACAGCTGCGTTGCGGGTGGCGGCCGGCGCACATTTTTTGTCGGACGTTTTGGCTGGGGCGGCTTTGGGAGCTTTTACAGGATTTTTGGTGCCGTTCCTTCATACATTGCCGGCTAAAAAAAGTTCCGTTACTCCGGTGGT
>JAFNZQ010000111.1 GCA_017382775.1 Spirochaetaceae bacterium | reverse complement strand
AGGCAATTTTAGCCTCGTGGTCCTTAACCAGTTCCAATGAAAGATGCTCATCCTTCAACGAATCGAAGAGGTTGGGGAGAACTATTGTGGAAAGGAATACATAAAAATCACCGTGTTTATTTTCATATAGGGATACATAGGGAAGAAAAAAATTCGCCGTATCCCAAAGCTTTTTCATACGAAAATAGAATTCGTTGGAAAAAATTTTTCTGCGATAATCAATCAAACCCGGAAAGAGTGTCTCAATGTCAGTGGCCCGTTTGTGAATCAAATATGAATTATAAAATTCGGAACGGTTGGAAGTTGAAAATAAAGTCCGCAGCCAAAGATAAAACCGTACAAACACGGACTCCGATTGGTATTTTCTTTCCAAGTCACCGTCAAACATGTCGTTCACGGCGCGGTCGCTGACATCGGGAACGCTGAGATCGTCTCCCATGCATTCCTCAATTTTTTTCAGCATTTCCAACCGTTCTTCGTTGGAGAGACCTGTAACTAATGCATTAAAGGACAATGCGCTCATCTTTTGTTATGAGCCGCGATAAACTTCAAAAAGTCAGATCCTTTGAGAGGGGGCGAATAGAAAAATCCTTGGATGTAATCAACTCCCATTTTCACAACCATCATAGCTTGTTCGCGGGTTTCAACTCCTTCCACCACCACTTTTGCTCCCATTCTGTGGATGATGTTGATCATTCCTTCCAAAACGATACGATTTTGTTCACTTCGTTCCGCGGTGAGTAACATCGTACGGTCAATTTTAATCATTTTGAACTTCAATGCGGCCATCATATCAAAATTGGCATATCCGGAGCCAAAGTCATCCATTAGATATTCAATTCCGGTTCGCATCAGTCTGTCCATAATCATTTTAAGAGAATCATCCAAAACGCTGGCAGCGGTTTCCGTAATTTCCATACTGATTTTTGACGGATCAATCATATATTTGTTAATGCAGGATTCGATTTTGCTGACAATGTTTTTTTCCAAAATTTCGGGAGGCGATAAGTTAATGTCAAAAAACTTAACCGTTTCCAGGGCTTCTTTGTTTTCGGCGATAAATTCGCAAACCTTTTCCCGGATAATATCCCCCAGGGGAACGATGAGCATATTTTCTTCGGCGATCATAACCATTTCCCCCACAGGGAACATAGAACCGTCCTTTTGGGGGAATCGCACCAGGGATTCGGCACCTTCAAAACGACGGGTTGCAACACAGTAAATGGGCTGAAAATACATGGCGATACGTTTTTCGTTAAGTATCTCCTGCAACTCCGCTCCGTAATACAATTTACGTTTGTAGGAGGAAACCTGGTCTTCGGTGAGAACACAAACGCCGCTTCGTTCCGTGTTTTTGGCGGTTTTCACTGCATAACGGAGAAAATCGTTTAACGAGAAAAAATATTCCGCAATGTCAAATTCCCGAAGACCGCAAACGGAATACACCAAGGTCAAGTTTGCATCCTTTACCTCGTAGTTCTCACTGATGGATGCGCGAAATGTGGAGACATAACGGTCGAAGTCCGCAACATCTTTACAGGTTATGACAAAATCCGTGTCACTGGAACGGAAAACGTTTTTTCTGCCGGCAAAACGCATAAGCCGTACCGCAAATTCTTGAAGAACCGCATCGGCATTGGCGTGACCGTAAACTTGGTTCACCCTGGCGAATTTTTCAATATTGATAAGCAAAAAATTCACCTTTTGTCCGACAAGCATTTGTGAGCGACAATAATTCGAGAAGGGTAATTTATTGAAAAGTCCGGTAACTTCATCAATTCCCAGGCCGGGATCCTGCACTGTGGCAAAGGCAACGGAAATGGCCACGGTGAAAAAAATGCCGCAAATTTGCCTTGAAAAATCAACCGCCTCGGGAATAAAAGAACATATTCCGATGGTGATTACGGATAAAATCGTGGCCAGGGTGAAGGAAAGGCCGGCAATGCGGGTTTTCCCTTGGCAACGCATAAAAACCAGTATTGAGCCGACTATGCTGCCCGCCATCACCACAAAGGCTGCGAAAATGCAGACCACATTCATGGTTTTTTCGAATATACTCAACCAGGTGGGGGTAAAAATCGGACGACGCATCACGTGCATCAAAACGGGAAGAAGGACAAAGGCTAAAATGTCTATCACCAACAACACTACGTAAATTATGACACGTTTGGACCTATTGATGAACAGTCCCTCATCCACCAGGGAAAGTACATAAAAGGTGGCAAGCAGGAACACCCAGGACAGAAATATGCTGGAAATTGGGCCGGCAAAGGTGTGTAATGTGTAATTGAAAGCCACAACCTCCATCAGTAGTTGCAGACAGGTGAAAATCACCGTGAGGGCGTAAAAACGGTTGGGCATGTCGTAATGTTTTTTCTTCATGAAAAACGACAACAGAGGAATTAACAGAAAAATCAACGTAATAACTTGCATGACACTATTATATCATAAAACCTAACTTTTGGCAAGATATTTTCGCAAAAATAGGGGAAATGTTTACATTTTTTTTCTTGTTTTTACATTGTAAGCATTGATTTTACAAAACTGTAAAAGTGAAATTTCCAATGATTTAAAAAAAGTTTTTTCCGCTATGACTTGACTTTTTTTTGAACTTATTGTAGAATTATAAAAATTTTTTGTGAGGTTTTATTATGAAAAAGACAATCGTTTTTTCGTTGTTCATGCTGTCCCTTGTTTTTTTTGGTTGTTCCAAATCCAATGCGGGGCGACAAATGAATTTAATTATGGCTACCGGTGGAACTTCGGGAACCTATTATTCCTTCGGAGGTGCCTTGGCACAAGTTTTGTCGTCTTCTTTGGAAGGTGTTAGCATAAACGTTCAATCCACAGGCGCATCCGTTGCGAATTTGCGACTCGTTTCCACCAATGATGCGGACTTGGCAATTGTTCAAAATGATGTTATGAGCTATGCTTATACCGGAACTGAGAATTTTGAAAAAAATTCCATCACCAAGTTCAAACCCATTGCAACCCTTTATCCCGAAGTGTGCCAAATTGTGGCCTCCGCATCTTCCGGAATTAAAACTGTTTACGACATGAAGGGAAAACGAATCTCCGTGGGCGACATTGGATCCGGAACCGAGGCCAATGCGCGACAAATTCTTTCCGAATACGGAATTGAATTTTCCGATATCACCGTACAAAATTTGGGCTTTGGCGATTCCGCCACTGCTTTGAAAGACGGAAAAATCGATGCGGCCTTTGTTACAGCCGGCATTCCCACCACCGCAGTTATGGAACTTGCCACCACCAATGACATTGTTTTGGTTCCGGTGGATCCCGATCAGGCTTCAAACATTATTGCGAAATATCCCTTTTACGTTTATGTTGACATCCCCGCAGACACCTATCGCGGTGTGCCCGAAACCATTCATACCTTGGCCGTAAAGGCGACTTTAATCGCATCTCCCTCCTTGGATGATAAGTTGGTATACAGCATAACGAAAACCCTTTTTGATCGCCAAAATGATTTGGCTGTTTCCCATGCCAAAGGAAAAGAAATCAACGTTGAAAATGCGGTTCAGGGAATTTCCGTTCCCATGCATTCCGGTGCGGAAAAATATTATCGCGAAATCGGTTTAGTTGAATAGGATGCCAAAGGTTTTCTTTCCGGTGATTTTGCTGTTTCTCTTTGCCTGTGAACAGCAAAATCCGGAGTTGGAACTTTGGGACACAAAAAGCGGGGAGTTACTTTACAGCTTCCCACTTAAAAACCGTACTTTTTCCCTTTCCTTTTTTCATTCCGTAAACAAAAGCGATGTGGAAGAATTTTACACCGTGAAAGGTGATGAAATCATTCTCACAAGTTGCCTGTATTCTTCTTTCGGAGCAGGGGTGGCCGACGAGTTGCCGGAAAATCAAAAATTAACCATCACTTCCGACGGAAAAATGCTAATCGAAAATATCAATATGAAGATAAATCCGCTTATCTATTCCGTTTCTGTGGCCTACGACCATTTTTTGCACATAGACGGTGAAATCCGCAACCTTACAGAATTGGGACTGAAAAACCATTCCGTGGAATTTAGAATACAAGAATAAAATTTTCCCTTTTTACCTATTGACAATTTTTAATACTTGTGATACAATGAGGAAAGTTTTAGGAGGTACAAAATGAAAAAAGTTTTGTCATTTGTATTGGTTTTTGCGACTTTAATCGGTATCTTCTCTTGCAGCAAGAAAGAAGTTGCCGAAGAAGTTGGAACTGAAGGTTCTGTTCTGCGAATTGCAATGGTGACCGATTCCGGAGATATCACCGACCAGTCTTTCAATCAGACTTCATATGAAGCTTGCAAATTTTTTGCAGAGGAAAATGGTTTGGATTTCCAATATTACAAACCTTCCGGAGAGACCACCGAAGCACGCGTTGCATCCATCAACCAGGCTATTCAAGATGGTTACAATGCGGTAATTCTTCCCGGATTCCTTTTTGGTGAAGCACTTTTCCAAGTTGCAGAAATGAACAGCGATGTTAATTTTATTGCTTTGGATGTTTCCGAGTTTGATGTTGTCAGTGCTGCCGAAGCTGCCGGAAAACCCGGTTGGAAACTTCCCGCCAACTGTTTCTGTGCTGTTTACGAAGAACAGATTTCCGGTTTCATGGCAGGATATGCTGCTGTTAAAGAAGGTTACAAACATCTTGGTTTCTTGGGTGGAATGGCTGTTCCCGCCGTTATCCGATTCGGTTACGGTTATGTTCAAGGTGCCGATGCCGCTGCCAAAGAAATGGGTATTGCAGACCAAGTTGTGATTGAATATGTTTACGGTGGCCAGTTCTATGGCGACTCCGTTATCACCGCAGCCATGGACAGCTGGTATCAACAGCGTGGCGTTGAAGTTGTTTTCGCAAGTGGTGGTGGAATTTATACTTCCGCATGTGATGCAGCTGCAAAAGCCGGTGGAAAAGTTATTGGTGTTGACGTTGATCAGTCCGCACAAATCAACGGCCGTGGCGCCGGTATGTGCGTTACTTCCGCTATGAAAGGTTTGGCTCCCACAGTTATTACAGTTCTCGGTGCCATCCACAACGGTACATGGGATCGCTATTCCGGAAAATATGAATCCTTGGGATTGAACTCTGCTGAACTTGACAATCCCGAAGCTCCCAACTTCGTGCAGTTGCCCACCGAAACTTGGTCAATGACAAATTTCACCATTGATGACTACAAAGTTT
>JAFNZQ010000110.1 GCA_017382775.1 Spirochaetaceae bacterium | reverse complement strand
CAAACTCTCCATCATTATTTATCACTGCTACCCGAAGGTAGCGTGAATATCCTGTTTATTGCGTGGCCCGCGCCACGCCCCTTCCCTCTTCTTCGTTTCAAATATCGCACCATGCCTTCCGGCCGGCGTGTGATTGTCATCTTATCACTTTCCTTTTTTTTTGTCAACACTTTTTCGCACTTTTTTTCATTTTTTTTCACTTTTTCATGGGTTTTCAATGTTTTTTCAATGTTTAGGCGGCGACGATTGGGCTAAGTACAGTATTTTTGGGGATTTAGGTTGGAAAGCGTTTTTTTTGAGATTCAGGCCCATTTTTGTTCTTTCAAGTTTGCCGCTGATTTTTCCCTTTGGTAAAATGACAAAATCTGAAAGATTTTGGCGGTTCGCCCTTTTGACAAGAAGGTTTCGAGGCGGCCGAGGCAGAGCCAGGTACTATCTCCCCTAAAAAAAAAAACGGAGACTTCGCCCGAAGGAAAAATCTCCGCCTTTCTTGAAGGGAATTTCGTTGTAAATCAGCTTATTTCGCCGCTTTTGGCATTGATGGTGTGAATTTCTTTTCCGTTGCAAAGCAATTTTTTTCCGGCGGCGTACACCACACCGTCTTGCAGAGTAATCGGGACGGTGAAAAAATCATCCACGGAAATTTCTGCGGGTTTTTCGCCGTTGGCAATTCCATCCAGTTCCAAAAGGGTGCCAACGGGCGCATCTTTGGGATCCAACAATTCCACGGATGGCGAACCGTCGGGCTTGGTCCAGTCGGCGGCGAGAAGCATTCCTCGGCTTTCAATACCACGCATTTTTCGAGGTTTCAAATTATCGGCGATGATTATTTTGCGGTTCAAAAGTTCGGATTTTTCCATGTAAGGAACCAGGCCGGAAAGGATTACTCTTTCGGAACCGGAGCCGTCGTCCAGTGTTTCCACATAGAGTTTGTCCGCATCGGGGTGATTTTCCACATTCACAATTTGTGCCACTTTCAGGGCAATTTTCGAAGCGAAAAATTGCTGTAATTCTTCATGGGTTTTGGGACGGGGAGATTGTTTATCCGTAGTCGGTTGTGACTCTGTCTTGGTTTCGGAACGGTTGGCCAAATTGCCGGAATAACGTTCACGCCAGGCGGCAATGCTTGCATCATCCATGGGTTTGAAAATGATTTCGCTTTTCAAAACCTTGTCCACTCCCTCTTGTTTGCCCAAATCTTCCCAGGAAAGGCCTGGCAATCTATTGTGGATTGTTCCGCAAGCGAGTTTTTTGCCGAAAAATCCCATTACGCGAGAGGCATAATCGGGCATAAAGGGGGATGTCATTATCATCAAATCCTTAATGATGAGGCATAAATCCCGTAAAATTCCGGCGGCATTTTGGGGATTTTCCTTCACAGCCTTCCATGGCTCCGCATCTTGAAAAGCCTTGTTGGCAACAGCGGAGATTTCAAAAATTTTATGGAAGGCATCACGCAAATTCGCCCATTCCAAAAGTTCGGTGGCTTCATCTTCCAATTTGCGAACTTCCGCCCACAGTTTTTCGTCACTTTTACCTTCGGGGATTTTTCCGTCAAAGTAGCGGGTGATGAAGGTGACTGTTCGGTTAATCAAATTGGCCAAATTTCCCACCAATTCTGAATTCACCTTGTCTTGGAAATCCTTCCATGTGAACTGGGCGTCGGATTTTTCCGGGCGGGAATAGAAAATGTAAAATCGCCAAACGTCGGCGGGAATTCCGGATTCCACAGCATCGGTTCCGAAAACGCCAATTCCCTTGGACTTACTGAATTTGGAATTTTCGTAATTAAGATATTCGCTGCTGGACATGTGATGAAGTTTTGTCCAGTTTTTGCCGCTTCCGATTAAGGTAGACGGGAAAATCACCGTGTGGAATGGGATGTTATCCTTTCCGATGAATTGGAAAAGTTCCACGTCGTCATTTTTGGGAAGCCACCAGTCTTCCCAACGGAATTGATAAGGGCGACCTTGTGATGAATCGGCAAGTTCCTTGGTAATGGAGATGT
>JAFNZQ010000109.1 GCA_017382775.1 Spirochaetaceae bacterium | reverse complement strand
AATTGTGGTATAATTATCCGTCATGTTCTTATTATAACATGTAACTTTTGTTTTGTAAAGATGTTTGTATAGTGGCCAGTAACAGTTATAAAAAACCGGATTTTTACTCTCAAAAAGCCTTTGCGGAAGGGTATCCCGCCCGTTCAGTTTTCAAGTTGGAGGAAATGGACAATCGCTTTTCTCTTTTGAAAAAAGGCTTTAAGGTTTTGGATCTGGGTGCGGCACCGGGCAGTTGGACAATGTTTGCATTAAAAAAAGTAGGTTCAGGCGGTTCTGTTTTTGCCGTGGACTTGAAGGATTTATCAAAAAATCTCAACGCCCCAAATTTAACATTTATAAAAGGCGACCTTTTCGCCGATAATATACAGGAGGCCGTTACGAAGGCAGCCCCTTTCGATTTGGTTATTAGCGATGCGGCACCGGCCACCACCGGAAATCGCATTGTGGATACGGCTCAGTCGGAGGGTTTGGCGGAGTTAGCACTTTTTTATGCGGAAAAAATGCTTAAACCGGGCGGATGTTTTGTTGCAAAGATTTTTCAAGGTGGCGGACAACAAAAGTTGTTGGCGGATATGCGAAAAATTTTTGAAGAAAGCAAGGGTTTTAAACCCAAGGCTTGTCGTAACGAGTCTTTTGAAACTTATTTAGTGGGATTGCGGAAAAAGGAACAATAATGGCGAAAAAACGAAATTTGTTTGACGGAATTATCCAACAAGTAAATCGTATGGTTGAAAGACATCGTTATAAATCTTACCAACGTATTTTCTCTAATTCCTTCACTAACCCATCCATAATTACGAAAATTTATTATAAAAAGAAATTTCAGAAAGCACTCTCGATTTTTAAGAAAAAACACGGTGAGATTGATCCTGTATTTGACCGACCGAAAGCCGCCGAAAAAATTCGGGGAAAAATGTCTTTCTCCTTTTCTTTGAGCAAAAAATTTCTTGTACGCCTGGGATTTTCCGTTGCCTCTGTCTGTGCGGCAACGGCAATCACCTTGTTTACAATGAACATTGTTAAAAATGAAGCACAGCACCACAAGCCTGCGGATATGGACGTTGCCGTGGTGGATGCGGACTTGCTGGGGCAAGGCGGCTTGGATTCTCCTGTGCCCTATGTAAAACAGGATGAAGGCAGGGAATTGTTTTATACCGTTTATCGCGTGGTGGAAGGAGACATGATTTCCCACATTGCGGAACGTTTTGGAATTACCCAGGACACAATCATCAGCGTAAATAACATTAAAAATTCCCGAACGGTACAAATCGGACAACTTTTACGCATTCCGTCCATGGCGGGAATTTTGTACACCACAAAAAGTGAAGACGAAACGGCGGAAACCATAGCTGAGAAATTCACAGTGCCGGCGGAACCCATTGCCCGAATAAACAACACGGAAACAACTGTGGCCTTTGCACCGGATACAACCATTTTTGTACCCGACGCCCTTTTGGATTGGGTTACACGACAAGAAATAAACGGCGACCTTTTCCGCAGACCATTGCGTGCTCGCTATTATTTTTCATCGAATTTCGGTTGGCGATCAAATCCCTTTACGGGAATGCGAACCTATCATAACGGTGTGGACATGGCCGCAAACACCGGCGTGGCCATATATGCCGCCGCTCCCGGTCGTGTTGTCAGCGCCGGTTGGGATAATGTCTACGGAAAACATGTTATTATTTCCCACCATTCCGGATACAGAACCCTTTACGGACACATGAGTTCCATCAATGTGCGAACGGGAAGTTATGTGGACAGCGGAACGCGAATCGGTAGCGTGGGAAGCACGGGAATGAGTACGGGTCCTCACCTTCACTTTTCCATATTTAAACACGGAAAGGCTTTGAACCCGCGTACTCTGTGGAACTAGGCCGAAAAGCGGCTTATCGGAAAGTGTAATTACAGCCTAGGGTAATTCCCAAACTTTCTCCGGGAACTGCCAAATTTCCCCAGTAGCGTTTATCCAAGGTATTTTCGGTTTTCAAATAAATATCGAAATTGCTTATTCGATACCTTAAAGCTAAATCCACCAGGAAGTAAGCGGGCAGGTTTTCATCGGGAGTATCTCCAATGAAACGTTCGGAATACATTTTCGAAAGAAGATTTATCCGCAGATTGCCCAATTTTGCGTTAAAGCCCAAGATAAAGATATGTTGAGGCAAGTTAAGGGCGGAAGATCCGAGGAAATTGATATTTCCCTCAAAAATCGAAGTGTAAATAAAGGAATATCCCGCCTTGAGGTCAAAATTGGGCGTAATTGGAATATCCGCCGAAATTGTGCCTCCCAAGGAAATTTGTTTTCCGTTGTTGGCCATGGAAATAACCAAATTATCACCCACAGTGGTTGCCGTTCCCATAAGAATCTTTCGCAAATAAACGGTGTACACGGACAATGTTAAAGGAACAACCGGTGATCCGACGGTAATTTCCGCCCCATAGCCGTTTTCCCCTTTGCGGAAAATGTCTCTGCCCAAGTAGGTTGTTTCCCGATGTGACCAAACGGGATAGGCTGCCAGTGAGAAAAATACCTTTGGCCAGAAAAAGCCGGCATTAAGTTTGGGCGAAAGGAGGTAATCTCCGTTGAACCAGTAAAAATGCAGGGGTAATTCCAACCGAATGTTTTCATGGGGTTGCCAAATGGCACCTACACCGGCTCGGAAGCCGTAAAGCATTTTTGCGTCATTTTTCAGAAAATCAAAATTTCCGGAAACGTCGGCGGACAAAACAACTTGTTTCACCGGAGCGAATTT
>JAFNZQ010000108.1 GCA_017382775.1 Spirochaetaceae bacterium | reverse complement strand
TTACCTTTTGGACGTCCTGCCTTAACGATAAAATTGACAAAACCATTGAGTTGATGGCAAATTGTATCAAAACCGCCGATTTCTCCGATTTATCGCGACTTGAAATGATTTTCAGTGATTATTGCAACGAGGTAAAATCGTCGGAATTTCGCAACCAGATTAGTTTAGTGGCAAAACGATGCAACCTTAATTTTTCCGTGGATGGAACCGTCCTGGAAATTTTTTACGGGATGAGCCAAATTCATTTTGTGAAAGAGAGGGAAAATATTCCCGTGGAAGAACTGTCCCGCATTCTTAACAAAATAAAGACGCAACTTTTGGACGGTGGCGTAAATTTCCTTATCATAAATGGGAAGAAGGACATTGCCGTTGCGAAATCGGCCCTATTAAAGCACTTTCGAGGTTTTACACCATACCGCTGGGGAATTTTTTCTCAAAAAAAACCGGATTTATCATCCTTGATTTTCAAAAACAGCACAGACTGCGAGGAATTTTTCGAAAACCCGGCACTGACGGGATTTTCCGGTACATCAATTCCCGTTTTGCCCGGTTACGACGACCGTCTCGTCTACATTTCCGCCCTTTCCACATTTTTGAATCGGGGGGAATTGTGGCGAAAAATCCGCGTAAAACAGGGTGCCTACGGTGTTTTCACCGGTGTGTCAGTTCCCACAGGGCTTTTTTGGTTTTTAACCTATCGAGATTCCCGACCGGAAAATTCATTTTTTCTCTTAAAGGAAACCTTGGAAGAATTTTTGACGGAAAAAATTTCTCGGGAACAAATTTTGAAACTCATAATCAGTTGTGTCGGGAAAAAAATTGTGAAAAAAACTCCGGTTTCTCGGGGAATTTCCGCGTACATGCACACTTACGGAGAAATCCCCCGAAAAAATCACTTGAAATTACGGAAAATGCTTTTTAATCTTCGGGAAGAAGATTTGAAACTGGGGGCAAAATTATTGTTGGATGCCATGGAAAACAGACGGACTTGTATTTTTCAATAAAATTTAGGATTTATTGAAAAACTTCCGATAGGATATATGAAGGAAGATTGATGAAAAATTCGATTAGAAACTTAAAACTGAATACTTATATGTTAAAAGGCTCGTATTGCAATACGGGTTTCGACTCATGGTGGCACTCTTTTTCCGGAGTCAACACCGAAACCGGAGAGGAAAAAACCTTTTTTGTTGAATACATTGTTCTAAACCCTTCATTATCTCCCGATAAAGTGGTATTTGGACAGAAAGAAGATAATTTGTTGTACAAGGTTAATCCTTCATACCTAATGGTAAAAGCCGGTGAATGCGGAAAAAACGGTAAGGAATTGAACAATTTTTATTCCTATCCGGATTTTTCCGTAAATCCACGACATTTGGACATACTTATCGGATCATGCCGTATGAATAAATTGACCCTTTCCGGATCCGTTTTTGTAAACGATAAGGAAGCGAAATTCCTCCCCGAATGCATGACCGATGCCGGTTCCATGCGTTGGGACTTGAAAATGCTGAAAAATTGCAGTTATATCCCGGATAATACATCTCCTTGGAAAAACCGAGTGTTTCATCTTTCCGACACAAACATTTTCGTTCAAGGCCTTAGTTGCGAATTTGAAGGAACGGTTATTTACGACGATGCACAATACGAGGTACGTCGGGAAACTTCCCACGGATATGCGGAAAAACGCTGGGGCAAAGCCTTCCCGAAATTCAGTGCTCGTTTTTACTCATCAGATTTAACCAACATGATTTCCGGACAGAAAATGAAGGATTCTGCCCTATTTTTCTGGGGACTTACCGGTAAGTTTCACGGATCCAACAGAAAACGCAAATCCTTCTTGTATTTAAAACTCAACGAAAAAGTGCTTGAGTTTAACTTTTTGAAGGACAAAAGTTCCGCCTTTGCAAACGTGGAAATGGCGGACAACAACGAAGACGAAAACATCCATTGGGTGATAAGCGCGGAAAGCAAAAAGAACATTGTGGATATTCACATTTATTCCCCCAAGGATTCCGTTTCAAACCTGCATCACGAATCACCCATTTCCGCCCAGGTATGCGAAGATGCCCTCTATTCTCTCAATTGCCATGGGGAAATAAAAATATTCTTAAAAGACAGACACCAACTGGAATTGTTGGACCACATTCAGTTTGGTCACGGTGGCTGCGAATATTTTGACATGGGAAATTAGGTTTAAACCAATTAGGGCAACTTCTTTATGGCCGAAATAAACCGCAGGGGATTTTCATTGGCCTGGACCTTGAATTTTTCGTAGTCTTCCGCCAGTTCCGTGGCTGCCGCCGCAATATGGTACACCTCTTTTTCTTTCAGATACCACAGGTAGTGAAATTCCTTATTTTCGGTAATTCCCTTTTCATGGAGAATTTTCTCCAATTCGACTCCGGTATCAATGTGGTTTTCATTGCGGGAAATTGCATAAATGGCCTTTTTGGTAATGCAAATTACGAGTCGTTGGTAGCCCTCCGCCATGGCATCGTCATTGCGAGCGTCTTCCATGTTTAGACGAATTGATGCCAATGACAAATCGTAGCCCCGTTCCCGAAGATTTTTTCGCAAGGCCGTAATTTCCTCACGAACCTCGTCGTCATTGGTGGGATCATCATCGGTGAGGATTTTACCCCAATATTTAAATTCACCTTCCAAAGCCTCGTACTCGGGCAAATTTTGTGTGGCGTTTTCTGTATCTTCCAATAATTTGTCATTGGGGACAAAGGCTTCGCGAATAAGGTCGGAAAAATTTAATGCCATAGTTTTTCTCCCATAAAAATTGCCGTAATCACTTAAAAATCGGGAGAGATGTGTAAAATTTCAAAATTTCCCTCCCACAAAAATTTATGTAATTTTAATCAGTTCGTAATCCTTATTTCCCAATCCCAACCGTTGGGCGGAATCCATCATAACCTGCCAATTAGTTGTGGGATGCAGGTTTTTGAAATGGTCATTTCCCGAAGCTTTCCGTTCGCTTAAAAGGGAATTTTCCGCCACCGGCATCTTCAAGGCACTGTCCGTACAGGCCTGATCCAGGGCCACCGGATCGAAGGATGCGAAAACGCCCACATCGGGAATGATGGGAGCATCATTTTCCGCATGACAATCGCAGTAGGGGGAAACGTCCATAACAAAACTAATGTGGTAATGAGGTCTGCCTTTCAAAACCGCTGCGGTGTATTCGGAAATTTTTTCGTTCAAAATATCGTTCTTCTCATCATAAAGGGGAACCACCGCATCCTTGGGACAAACGCCTATACAGCGACCGCAACCGGTACAAATATCACGGTTGATGAGGGCCTTTTTGTCGGTAAAACCGATGGCATCACTGCCGCAAACCTTGGCACAAGCGCCGCAACCGATACAAGCTTCCTGCACAACTTTGGGTTTTCCGGCACTGTGCATTTCCATTTTTCCGGCACGACTGCCGCAGCCCATTCCTATGTTTTTGAGAACGCCACCCACACCTGTGTTTTCGTGAGCCTTAAAGTGAGTTACACTTATGAACACATCCGCATCCATAACGGCCCTTCCGATTTTCGCTTCTTTCACATAAATTCCGTTTTCCACAGGTACGTTCACCTCGTCGGTGCCTTTAAGACCGTCAGCAATGATAACATGGCAACCGGTGGCATAGGGTGCAAAACCATTCAGATATGCGCTTTCAAGGTGATCCAAGGCATTTTTGCGACCGCCCACATAAAGGGTATTACAGTCGGTGAGAAATGGCTTTCCGCCTCTTTCTTTAACGTAATCCACGAGAATACGCACATATTGAGGACGAAGATAGGCGAAATTGCCCGGTTCCCCGAAATGAATTTTTATGGCCACAAACTTGCCTTTCAAATCAAGTTCTTCAAAGCCGGACTTCTCAATTAACTTTCGAATTTTCGCCACCATAGTGTAATTGAAACCGGTGCGAAAATCACACATAAAAACCTCTGATTTTTCCATAAAACACCCACTTTACTGTTTCCATTGTACCATACAATCTTTGTTTTGTCAAGCAAATCCCCCATAAAACCCTTTATTTTGTAAGCAGTAAAAAATAATGTCGCCAAAAAAGGGTATAGAAAAGGTTTCTTTCACATGATATAATTTAAAAGCAACAACAAACTAAATCAAGTAGAAAGAAACCTCATGAAAAGTGTAGCACAAAAACGAAAACATTTCAAGCACTTTACGGCGGATGAGCGCCTTATTTTAGAGTATTATCTGCTCGGCAAGAATCATTTTCCGAAAATAAACAATACCAAAATGTTGGCCGAAATTTTTAATAAATCAAG
>JAFNZQ010000107.1 GCA_017382775.1 Spirochaetaceae bacterium | reverse complement strand
GTATCCGTGTAATCCAACAGGAATTCCCCGAAATTGCCTTCCATGAAGCCTTCAATTTGCAAACGAGGGCGAGATGTAATGTTACCGGAAACTTCACTCACCACGAAATTGGACAAATTAACATAGAGAGGCTGATTTTCTCCAAAGGCGAAATAGGCGTCACCGGTCAGTTCAAAGATATTTTGTCCCACATGAATGGGCACATTTCCCATGAGGATGGTACCGTTTTTCACCCGCGTATTTCCCAAGTCCACGGAGGCTAATATGCCGTAATCTCCGTAGACGGAAATGGATTGGTTCTTTATGTATGTTGCGGACAAATTGTAGTCAAAGGCATTGGCGGACAGCAACAACGAAGCATTTATTTCCGAAAGATCCGAAGTTGTAAAAACATCTCCGGAAACCGCAAATGTTTGTCCGCCGTAAAACAGGTCGCATCGGGAAATTGATATACCGTTTTTTCCGCCGGACAGGGCAAAAATGGCGTTGTTTTCTTCCCTTTGAGTGCTTACCAAAAGTCCCGCAGGCAAACTGAATGACAGGGTTTCCAAAAAATCGTTATCCAAATTGCATGAAACATAAACGGAGTTACTCATTATGTATTCCGAAGCGGTTTCCAGCACAAGGGCGGGAATGCTGTTTCCTTGGGGCAGGAAAAAGTCCACCGTTCGCAAAAGGGAATCGACGAAAATTTGGCTGAAACTTAATTCCGCTTGCAAAAATGAGGTTTCACCGGCGATGATTCCTTCCAGCAAGATTTCGCCGGAATAGTCGGAATTTTTATCGTTGGCATCCATCATGGCAAAGGAAAATTCCGTGTTTCCCGTGATGGGATTGGATGCAAGTTGCGCCTGGATATCGGAAAATTTTTGAGAGCCAAAAACCAATTCCGGAATATAGGCGACGGCACCTCCGTCCAAAAAGTTGACGTAAATTTCCATTCCCTCGATAACGCTTGTATTGGGCAAAATGGCGGAAAAGTTATCGAAGGTTACACCCTGATCGTCACCGAAAAGGGAAAAGGTGGCATCGAAGGCGCCGCCCATGGAAAGGGGCATGGTCATATCCCCGGAAGCGGAATAATCGAAGCGTAATTCATGCAAAAAATTTCCGTGAAAGTCAAATTTCAAATCCATTTTTGCACCTTCAATCTGCTTTATCTGCTGATTCGTGGTTAAAATACGATTGGGATTGAAATCTTCCGTTTCGAAAGAAAAGGTAAAATCCTTTTGGGGAACATCGAAACCGGCGGAAATCCTGTACTGATTTCTGGGCTGAACCAAATCCATGGCAAATTTGTTTTGATTATAACCCAAGTTGAAAACAACGTTGCGTAAAACAACGGCCGAAGCCTGTATTGTGTCAAATTTCAGTCGACCGGTCAAATCGGAAAAATCCTGGGAGACTCTACCGGAAATGCTGAATTTTAAATTTGCGGAATCCTCGGAAAAAATTTCCGTGGCATTAAGTCGGGCGTTGGCCCGGGATGAAACAAAAAAGCTCAGTTGCTCAACATCGGGATTGTAAACTATTCGAACCTCACCCAGTGTAACATGGGCTGTGAGCAAGGCATTTTCGTAGGCAATGGTGAAATTCTGAATCTGAACCAAGTCCAAAAGTTTTAGGGCAAATTCCTTTCGCTTTTTTGGCCCATGTTCTTCATGGGATTCTTCCGATTTGTCTTTGTCCGCGAATTCCGATTGCAACAGGCTTTCCAGCCGATTGCGGAAGGTTATATGTTGAAATTCATTATAGTAAACAAGGCCCGAATCCACGATGACTTCCTGTATTGCACCGGGAATGTCGCCGAAAATCATTGCGAAAAGGTTGTATCGAATTTCAATGGTTGCAATGCTTAAAATTGGGGAATTGGTTTCCGCATCGTGGAATTTCAAACCGTTAATGCGAAAAACGGAAAGAACGGATGGGGACAGTTCCTCGTAGGTCATACGCACGCCCAATTTTTCGTGCAAAAGGAGGGACAGTTCGTATTGTTTTTCATGGAAAAGTCGATTCGTTCCTGCGAAAATTAAAAGCCCACCACCCACTACGCCGGCACAGATGAGAAAAATGAGGAAAAAGGCATTTTTAACTCTCTTAAAAGAAGATTCGAATCTCATTCCATTTTATATTGTATCATATTTTTCGATTGTTGTCAATACGGGATTTTACATTATTGCCGGAAAAGGCAAGACGGTTTATTGATTTTTCAGGTGAAAGCCTGTCCGCATGGAAACGGACAGGCCGATTTCATTATCGTGTGGTGGTAATTTCTTGCCACGCTTTAAGCATTCGATCAATTACGGTTTGCGCAAGCGTCAAACTCATGTTGGCCTTTGCCATTGCCGTGGTAATTTCATGGGCCTCAACGCTTTCCGGGTCGATAATGAATCTTTCCTGCAACTTCATTGCCTCAATTTGGTTGGAATTCACCTCACCCAAGGCGCGTGTAAGCATTTCACCGAAATCGGCTGCTCCGGTTTTTTTTGGTGCGGTACGTTCCGCTACTGCACTTGATCCTATTTCCGCAATTTTCTCAATCATATTTTCCCTCCCCTAACGGATTATCGCCCGATTTCCAAAGCACGAGCGAACATTTCTTTTGCTCCTTGAATCACGGATGTGTTGGCTTCGTAAGCACGACTTGCCGCAATCAGATCCACCATTTCGTTTACTATGTTCACATTGGGATATTCCACATATCCGGCTCTATCCCCGGTTAAAATCGCATCGGGATGTGTGGGATCGTACACAAGGCGACCTTCGGCATTATCCTTTTCGATGGTCATTACACGCACGCCCTTTCCGGAACCGGATTGCAACTGTTCCGGTACAAAGGGATTTTTCCACACGAATTTGCCTTCAACGGGAGCCAAAATCACTCGCGAACGCTTGAAAGCACCGCCTTCCGCCGTTCGTGTTGTGGACGAATTGGCAATGTTGTTGGAAATAACATCGGAACGAAGACGCTCCGCAGCCATTCCCGATGCTGCAATGTTTATTGAATCAAAAATTCCCATTTACATCCCCCTATTTCAAAACTGTTCGTATTTGCGAAAAGTTGAAATTCTGCATTTGCGACAACAGTTGATAATTCAACTGAGTTTTAAGCACGTTCATGGCCTCTTCTTCGGCGTTTACGTTATTTCCGTTTGCCTTGGATGTGGTAACGTAATCCACTGAAAGATGAGGCGAAACTTGACGAAAATCTTTATTTCCCTCGGATCTTATGTGAAGAGGATGTGTGGCCAACATTTCAAAATCATCATCTTTGGCCTGCAAGACTCTCTTCAACTCACTTTCGAAATTAACATTTGTTCGTTTGAAATTCGGGACTTCCGCATTGGCAAGGTTGTTAGCTGTTACGTTGTAACGCAAAGAAGTTGCACTCATTGCACTTGACAGAAGGTCCACTGCCTTAGAAAAATTATCCATAACCCACTCCTGTTCTGATTATCGGAATTGTGGATTTGGCCTTTAGATAAATTTTGTTTTTTTCGGCTGTTTTTCAGTTTATTTCGGAGAACCAAGAAAATTTTTGGGCACCCATGGTGTCAAAAAGGGTTTTTCGCAAAGATGCCCAGGTTTCTCCTTCAATTTGGCGATATTGCCACAGAAAAATTGGGAAATCTTTTTGAGAAAACATCAGGTCCGTACTCAAAAGTTTAGCCACCCCTTCGTTTGTGTCCAAGGCTGCGAGGGTTTTGCTTAAATAACGGTTTTTGCTAATGCGAAACTCTTCATCATCCCTGGTGGAAACATT
>JAFNZQ010000106.1 GCA_017382775.1 Spirochaetaceae bacterium | reverse complement strand
TTGTTGGGAATTTTGGTCCTTCTGAATGCCCTTTCCGTTCGCCGTCCCATTGATTTCAGTACCTTTCCCAATGTGCTGTTAATGTCCACAATTTTGGGATTGGGATTGAACGTCTCTTCCACACGACTGATTTTTTCCAAAGGTGAAGCCTTCGACGGTGCCATGATTAAAGCCTTTGCCGGTTTCGTTATCGGTTCGGAGGGTTCCGAGGGACTTTTAATCGGATTCGTTATCTTTATCATTTTGGTGGCGGTGCAGGCCGTGGTTATTGCCAAGGGTGCAAAGAGGGTTTCCGAAGTGAAGGCACGCTTCGAGTTGGATGGAATGCAGCAACAACTCATGGCAGTGGATGTGGAATTCAATTCCGGACAAATCACCCCCGAAGAAGCGGCGGAAAAACGTGCGGAAATTCGACAGTCCAGTGACTTTTACAGTACCATGGACGGTGCCAGCCAGTTCGTCAGCGGAACCATTAAAATCGGTATTTTAATTACAGCCTTGAACTTGATTGTGGGAATTATTTTGGGAATGGTTCTTCGCGGTGAACCTTTCAGCCGAGCCATTCAAACTTACGCGTCCTTTACAATCGGTGACGGACTTTTGGCACAAATGCCTTCCTTGTTCATGTCCGTTGCTTCCGGTATGCTTATTACTCGACCTGCTCGCGATTTTACCCTGGGAAATCAGTTGCAGAAGGAATTTTCTTCCGACGGTACAATCTATGTTATTTCCGGAATTGCAATGATTATTTTGGGCCTTTTGCCCCATTTCCCGGCCTATATTCTCATCCCCATGGGCGTTTTGCTTATTTTGTACGGATCTAATTTGCAGAAAAGCCGTAAAAAGGCTGAAGAAGTGGCCAAGGAAGGAGATGCGAAGAAAAATCTTGCAGCATCTGCCCAAGTTACCAAAACGGCTCGGGTTGAACCTCCCGATCCCATTTCTTTGGAAATTGGCCATGGCCTTTTGTCCCTTGTGGATACAGAAGCGGGAAATGCTGAATTGCGTAACCGTGTTCGTGGTGTGCGTAACGAAATTGCAATTAGCATGGGATTTGTAATTCCCGAAGTTCGTATTCACGATAATATTCAGTTGGCACCCAACGAATATTGCATTAAATTCAAAGGTGTGGCCATCGGTAAAGCCCAGTTGCGTCCCGGTTGGTTTTTATGCTTGGATACCGGTTCTGTTACCAAGGAAATTTCCGGGGAAAAAACCACGGATCCCACATTCGGTTTGCCGGCAATGTGGATTCCCAACGATGAACGTTTACAGGCTGAACAAGCCGGTTATGCAGTGATAGATCCTCCCACGGTTATTGCCACCCATCTAACGGAGTTGATTAAGATTCATGCTGCGGAAATTTTGGACAAACAGGCGGTAAGTGCCATTTTGGAAGAGTTGGCCAAGGATTATCCCATTGTGGTTCACGATGCAAAATCCGCATTCCCCAATTTGGGAGAAATCACCCAGGTTTTCAAAGGACTTTTGGCGGAACAGGTGTCCATCAGAAATACGATTTCAATTTTGGAAGCCATTACCGAATATGCCGATATCGCCAAAAAATTGTCGGAAAATATTGTTGGGCAAACAAATTTCTTGGTTAATCGTGCCCGTCAGGCCTTATCGCGGCAGCTTTGTTCCCAGTATTCCGATGAAGATGGTGTGCTCCACGTTTTCACATTGGAGCCGTCCTTTGAAGAAAAATTGTTAAATGCTCGTGTGGACACCTTGTCAGGCATTTTCGTTCAGTTGGATATGCAATTACAGTCACAATGGATTGCGGCCTTGGATTCTGCCTTTGCTGTGGCCATTGAAAAAGGTTATTTGCCTGTTATCCTTTGCAGAGAAGATGTCCGAATTCTGGTTAAGAAAAGTACTGAAAGAGAGATTCCCAAATTGGTTGTATTGTCAGTATCTGAAATTGCAGGGGATACAAAAATTGAATCTCTCGGTGTTATAAAGGTAGGTTAAAAGTGTTTGAGCGTGGAAGAAGCGAAGCGGAATGTATAGAAAAAATTAGGGCAAAATACGGGAATTCCTATATGCGGATATCCACAAAAACTGTTCCCTGCCGAGGCTTTTTTTCACGACTTTTATCTCAATACGAATACGAAGTTGAATATATGCCCCATCCACATCCCACCGATTTCATTTCCGAACGGGATAAAATTTTAAATTCTCCCCAAGTGACTTCCGCTCAAATGCAAATGTTGACTACAAAATTGGATGAATTGTCTAAAAAAATCGAAAATTCGAAAATGCCTGCTTCAGATGAACATGAGTCCATTCAACGGATTGGGAAAATTCTTAGGGATGAAAACGACTTTTCAGCAAAATATACCGAAAAAATAAAAAACAGACTTAAAACAGAATTTTCTTTGGAAAATTTAGATGATTTTGCCTTGGTTCAACAAAGGGTGATGGAATGGATTGGTGACGATATTAAAATAAAACGATTTGTTTATAAAAAAGGTTCCCATCCTGTGGTGGCATTGGTTGGATCCACCGGAGTGGGGAA
>JAFNZQ010000105.1 GCA_017382775.1 Spirochaetaceae bacterium | reverse complement strand
AACGGTAGAAAGTGCAGAATTATCTGCCGGTGGCGATATCGTTTTGAAGCGCGGTGTCCAAGGAAACATGAGAGGGAAAGTCCGCGCAAGAGGAAACATACATGCCAATTTTATTGAGCAGTGTGATGTATCCGCAGAGGGTAATGTAGAGGCAAACTATATTTTGAATGCCAATGTAAGAACCGGCGGCAAGATTATCGTAGAAAATTACGGAATCCGTCGTAAATTTACCCAAATGATCCACATGAAAATCCAAGGCATTAAAGGTTTTAGAGGGCAATGAATACCGAGGATAGGGTTCCGGGAAATAACCGGTATTACGTAGCTCAGATGTGGAATCACGATCAAAAACAACTTCGTAGGTGTCGAATTTAAGCAAGGAGTTGGAAGCCGACTTGCAAAAATCATATTTACCCGGTGTGGTTTGGGGATAACCGGCCAAAGTAATCATGGCCAAGGGATACTTTGTCATGGCACTGCGAAAATCGGTAACATCCGGATCCGTGCTGTACTTGGCAATGGCATGATCCCAGGCTTCCACATCACCATATCTGGATGTGGCAACCTCTTTGAGCAGGTTTATTCCACCGAAGTTTCGCAGCAAATATCCGCCCATCATCATGTATTCGCGATAGGCAAATCCGCCATCCCACTCACCGATTCCCACGGATACATGCTCATTGTCAGCGTCATAAAGGTAGTAGGGGACAATAAAAGCAATGGTCGAACCCAAACCATTGGTTGCTCCGTGGGTAATTTCGGATACTCCGTCTTCCATGGTGGTGGCAAGGCACTCGGTGAACCAGGTGCTGTATGAGGCCCTGTGTATAATCGTCTTCTGGCCATAATTTAACATATGGGTTAACTCGTGGGCCAGAGTGCCGTACATAATTTTTAAACTATCATCATTTTCAGCCATAAAGTTGCCGTCAGTAATGTAAAAACAAAGAGATTCGTTGGAACCATTGGGGGATCCCGTACCGTATCGATCCGGATTAAACACAGAATAATCTTTGGAAGAGAAATAACCCATAATGGAGTCAGGTGGTGCATCTAATGCTTCCCTGAGACATCCGACAAAAATATTGATTTTTTTGTCAACCATATCCACGGGATTTAGGCCGGCATCCAGCATTTTGTATATGGGCTTTCCCATGGCAGAGGTGACAGCCGTAAGGATTCGATCAAATTTTTCTGCCGCCTGTTGAGACCTTTTCGCAATGAAATCCGCATCTCTACCGGTAGGAACATGGAACTTTTCATTTCCGCCGCTAAGATAGATCTGGTACAATTCTTCTTCAATGTAGATACGGCAATTGCTACTGGTGACCTTCATGTTTCTGAATTTAATGGGTTTGTACCTCCATCCGTAGGATGAAGTTAAATCCTTGCGATCCATATAAACATCTCGAAAGTCCGCCGCATCCATTTCTTCGGAAGAGAGGGATTGGCGTTCAGGTGTGGAGGTTGTGTTGTTATAAACCTTTGAGTACACCGGACCGTCGGTTTTACCGTCATTAAATGGCAGAAAGTCCAAATACCGTTGAGGATCCACACGGGGAGTGTCGGTTCCGGCTTCCGGGACAGTAATTGAAGATTTGGAAACCATGTTTTGCGTAAAGGAACTTAATGAACCATCGTCCTTCAAAAAATTTGCGGATGTGATTGTTGCTGTATTCGTTACCTGTTTTCCCTTTCCCACCGCAGTATTTTGAGTCACCACAAACACATCGCTGCCGATTAGGGAAAACCCCTGAACGGACCTTTCGGGAAGGGTAAGTTTTGTTCCCGGCAATTCACCGGTGCCTAAGTCAAAACGAAAAAAATCTTTGCATGAAAAAAGCGAAAATACAATTAAAAGTAAAAAAATACGTTTCATTCTTACTCCTAAAATACAGCAAAAACTGTTTCATCACATAGCATGGAATCCCACGTTCATGAAATACACTATCGTTTTATTTTACCATGTAAAATAGACTTTGTCAAGTGTTTTATGAAAAAAAATTGAATTTTTTT